>NZ_LFRO01000009.1:0-58075 GCF_001512385.1 Methanoculleus sp. DTU007
GGCGGTGGATGTGTACCGGGGGGTTATTCGGGGGTACTCAGGGTAACCAGGAGTCTTGGCCGTCATCAACCGCAAGTTACTTTCCGATCGAAAATGAAGGCCAAGCGGAATTGCATTGGGTGCTGCGTCAGTATGCTCTTGCCCACGTGTTGTGCCTATTCATCGTATAGTTCCAGGCAAACGCGATGAATATCCCCACAAGGTTCGCGATGAGATAGTAGACCCCGACAATATCCGCAAGAAGATAGAGAATGACCATGTTGATTGCGAGCCCACCCATTGATACCGCCTGGAACGATCCGAACCGCGAAATTTTCTGCTTGAACTTCAGGTTTTTTGCTGAACGAAATGTCCAGACATCATTCCAGATGAAATTGTTTACGATTGAGAGTTCGATTGCGATTGCTGCGGAGACCAGATAATAGAGGCCAGCGATCTCAGTCAGAGCGTAGAGGAGGCCCATATTGACCAGAATCCCGGAAAGCCCGACAAATCCGAACCGAAGGACCTTCGTCCACTCAGCCCAGACCGGCCCAGTCCTATGTGCCATCGCAAAGTGGATGATACTGGCGCACTGTCCGAGGTAGTCGATCATCGTGCCGAGCCGCAGTTTGCTTTCTCCCTCCTCACGATCTTTGAAGACGAACGGTATCTCGGTAAACGAGCGCCATCGGCCCTTGCCAAGGATCTCCATCAGGATCTTGTAGCCCCGTGGCGCAAGGGGAGCACCGGAAACGACCTCCCGCCGCACGGCAAAGAACCCGCTTACGGGATCTGTGACCTCCGGGAAGAGAATACGGCCAAATGCGGTGGCGCCGAGGGATATGATCCTTCGTTTGAGCGGCCATTGTTCGATATCTCCACCCTTCATGTACCTACTTCCTATGGCGATGTCTGCCCCCTCTCGTATCGCCTCATAGAACTTGGGAATGAGCTCCGGTGGGTGCGAAAAATCAGCATCGATAACCTGCAGGATATCGGATCGAGCCGCTCGGAACCCCTCGACGACTGACTGAGAGAGACCGTGATCTTCTCTCCGGACAATCAGCCGTACGTTGCTATTTTTGCCGGTGATCTCCCGAACGATCGGGATCGTACGGTCCTTCGAGTCATCGTCCACGACCAGGATTTCGCCGTGGATGCTGTTCTTCGTGAGAACAGTGTTGACCGCATCAATGATTGCTGCGATATTCTCCTCTTCATTGAAGGTCGGGATGATTACTGTGAGATCGTAAGTGTCGGTCGTTGTCCCCCCTCCTTAGACCGACTTGAAGAGGTAGATCCCCATGCGCTGCCCGGCAAACTCTGTATTCGCTTGGAGCCAGTTCACCGCATCTCCGGTGGGGTCTGCGGCGAAGATATCCCCGGTTACCACATAGTACGTCTGTTTTCCAGGATACTGATTCCTGATCAATTCAAGATCCCCCTCGGTCGTCGCCACAAGTTCGATGGTCCCGTCTGTTGCATTGCTGTAGTAATAATTGAGCGGAAGCGTCATGTAAGACGGCAGCACAACGACGAGATCGCCATCTTTGGTCATTTCGTCAAGTTCTGCGGAAAAACCCCGCCAGTCGTTCTTCTGGGGTGTCGTATAGTAGGCTGCAAGGAATGGCGTGCTGACGAGAAAAGCCGCCGCGAGAGCCAGATAGACTGCTCTCCTGTCCTTGACAAGAGCGTAGAGTCCAGGATATGCAGATGCAATCCCGACAAAGTACACCGGAAGGAGGTAGATGAGGTAGCGCGGGATCATCGGCATCCTCGAAGAGAGGATAAGNNCGGGAGGATCATCATGAAGACGAGGAGGAGCGCTCCGTTCCGGTCCTCGCGCCAGGTGCAGGCGACGCCGAGCAGGAAGAGGATGAGGAACGGCACGAGGATGAGATCGCTGAACCCCGAGATCTGGAGGAGGGTCTGGTAGATGACATCAAGCCCCTGCATCCCGAAGGTCGGGGCGGACGATGTCCTCGCGAGGAAGAGGTTGACTGTGACGATGAGCAGGGGGAGGGTGGCAACGATGAATGCGATAAGTGCGAGGGCCGGTGCTCTCGCGCTCCGGACATCACGCCGAATATCGCCCGCACGGGTGATGAGGGCATGGAGGATAAGGACGGCGACCGGAACGAACGCGTAAAAGTGCATCCAGAAGGCAACGGCGGAGAAGACGCCGAAGAGAACCCAGGATCGGACCTCATCGGATCTGCTCGCCCGCACGTAAAAGAGCAGCGCGAGAGAGAAGAAGAAGAGCATCGGGGCGTATGCCCGGGCTTCCTGTGAGTAAAAGATGTGGAAGGGCGAAAACGTAAGGAGTGCGGCGGCTATGAGCCCGACGTTTTTGTCCCGGAACTCTGTTCCAATATAATAGACGACCGGGATTGTCAGAACGCCAAAGAGCGCAGGAAGGAACCGAAGCACGAACTCACTCTCCCCGAAGACGAGCATCGCGTGCTCCAGCCAATAGAAGAGCGGCGGGTANNGGCGGGTTGAACTCCCCGCCAGCAATGCTCTCCCAGATGCCGATGAGCGATTGCCGGGCGAACGAGAGTGTCGCGGCTTCATCGAGCCAGAGCGAGTTTCCGGCGAGGTTATAGAACCGAAGGAGGGCCCCGACAAGCGTCAGCCCGATAAGGATCTGAACGTAGCGGTTATACTTGATGGACGCTACGGTTCTGTCGAGCGTAAGCGAATCTGAGCGTGTCGGTATAGGGGTGTCCGAATCGAGATCTCCCCCATTGTTGTATGTTTGTTCCCCGTGCTTTGCTCTTTTTCCCTGTTTTCTGCCCATCGTTATCATAGAACGTTGGTGTCTGGCGCAGATATACATTACTGGATATCCAGGAAGCAGTGCCCGGGACGCACGAGGCACTATAATTGGCGCTTAATGTCCTACAAGTTTTTAGAGAATTCTCAAGAGGTCAAGACAACAAAATTGTTTCAGCAAGACGGTTTATGGCGATAACATACTATCTTAATATATATTTATTGTGAAAAATTTTTCTCAAAAAATCCAAGAATAAAAGCATAAATGGCCAATAAAAATAATCCCATTACGGTGAACTGGGTGTATAGAACATTCTTTGTAACCGTGGTGATGCTCCTAGCTCTCGCGTCCGCCGGGTGCGCGGAACCGCCGCCGGGCGGCGAACCCAGCTGGTCCAACATCTTTTCGGGCTCAGCCCCGGAAGAGACGCAAGACGAACAGGACTTCGATCCGGGGTACCTGACCCCGGCAACTCCATACCCCACCGTAACAAGCGGTGTAGCCGGTCCAACACTCAGCAGGCCGCCGGAGATAACGCCGACCCCGGATCCCTACGTCACGATCTACAACAGGACGACGCAGTTCAACCTCAGCCATTCGGTGGAAGCCTTCTCCTTTGACCTGACCGCACCCCCGCTCATCATCGACTTTGAGGTGGAACCGAAGATGATCACGCGGGAGAAGCACGGTACAAGTGATTACGGGAAGAAGAGTGAAGGGGTCTTCAAGCAGACCTATCCAAGCGAAGATTCGTGGTTTGAAGTGACGGTCAGGGACCGTGAGTCCGGCAAGATTGTGGCCCAGGACGGGTTTGGAAAACGCTACAGTGCGGATATCCGCAAGCGGATCTTCGTGGGTCAGTTTGGGAACTACCTGATCCAGTTCTCCGGAAACGATGTGAAGGTGCATACGGTGATGCGCGCGGGAGGTGTATGAGGCCCCGCGGGCCTCATCCTCGGGTCAGTTTTTACCAGACAAGAATCCCGATAACTCCAGGAATTTTCAGCTCCCCCGGAGGGTTTGCACCCTCCGGTGGGCAATCCTTTTTAACATGAACAGCGTAGTTATTAGGGACAAGGCACATTTTCTTGTGTCCCGGTAGGGTAGTGGATATCCTAGAAGCCTGCGGAGCTTTTGACCCGGGTTCAAATCCCGGCCGGGGCGTCTTAGATTTTAGTTTTCCTTGCTTTTGTATCGCAATCGGGAATTGCTCTCCGGCGCTCCACTCACATGTCGTCATACCGCTCCCGACTCACCGGGAGGGCAGGCTTTACGACGTGGCTGGAGTTTGTGCTGATAATCCACAAGACTGTTAAAGTCCGGGAAACTCCTGGACACCAGTTCAGAGCGAGATTGGATTCAGAACAGCACGCCAGCTGGATCAGGTACTCTCACCCAAAGTGCAAACGAGAGTAGAGATCGAGGACCATAAAACGTAATGGGTCGGGATCCCGCGCCCCATTCAGGCATCCGAACAGAGTTTCAGCCCAACAATTCCCGACACGATCAGCAGGATGCAGAGAAGGCGGACAACACTCCGCGATTCGCCGAAGAGGACGATCCCCGCGATGACCGTTCCGATCGCCCCGATGCCGGTCCAGACAGCATACGCTGTTCCGATCGGGAGGTCGGCAAGCGACCGCGAGAGGAGATAGAAGCTTCCTCCCATCAGAACGAGGGTTGCCACCGACGGCACGATCTTTGTGAAGCCCTCGGTATACTTCAGCCCAAGCGCCCAGCCCGCCTCCAGAAGCCCGGCGAAGAACAGAGTAATCCAAGCCGTATTTTGCATGAACCCTCTTATGTTTGAGCAGTCGGATGTTATACCTTCTCTCTAAACACGTGGATCGTCACACATCCGTCATGTTTAACATGGAAGAGCGCCCTTCCGTGCTATATCAACGTGGAGGTATTACGCGTGGTAAAGGTTACCATCGACAGATCGGGATGCATCAGCTGCGAAAACTGCTGGACGCTCTGCCCGGATATCTTTGAGCAGAACCCAGATGACAGTCTCTCCGAGGTTGCGGAGCAGTACCGGGTTAACGGCAATCCTGCAGAAGGTGAGGTGCCCGAAGACTTTGCCGACTGCACCATGGAGGCTGCCGACTCGTGTCCCGTCACGGTCATATTTGTTGAAGAATGAGACCTTTTGAGTGATACGACAGCGAGATAATTGTTATTCTTATGAGCGAATAAAATTAATAATCTCTCAGAACCAGGGGGTGATCTGCCTGGGAGAGGGATCAACCCGAGGGTGCAATCACCGGGATGCAGCCAGTTCGCAGGTCAAGGCGGTAAGGCCTGTGAAACCCAATAATAGACTGCACCCGTGAACCGATACGCATCCGGGTTATGATGCCCACTTCCCGGGCGCACCTTTTACTGTGACTACAGAACCAAAAAAGGTATTTTAGAGCGCCGGTTTGCTCTTCAGCGCCTCTACCAGGAGCCGGACCCCCGCCTCAATATCGGCGGTGTCGACCACTTCGACCGGGGAGTGGATGTAACGGGCCGGAATCGAGAATGGGATGCTCGGGATGCCGCCCCGCTCGAGGTGGATGATCGTCGCGTCGGTGTTACCGCCGGTCCCGACCTCGAGCTGGTAGGGAATGTTGTTCTTCTCCGCGGTCTCCCGGAGCCACGCCGTCATCCTCGGGTCGGCCATGAGCCCGCGCCCGCTTGCGCTGACGAGGACGAGGACCGGGCCCTTGCCCATCTCGACGCTCGCATCCTTCTTATCGATCCCGGGGTGATCGCCGGGAATGGTAACATCGGTTGCGATTGCGCAGTCCGGGTTTAAGGAGTAGGCACTCACTTTCGCCCCTTTCAGCCCCAGTTCCTCCTGGACGGTGAAGACGGCGTAGAGCGTGTGGGGCGAGTCTGCCTGCTGCAGGGCCCGGATGAGCATGGCGACACCGACACGGTTGTCGAGCGCTTTGCCGGTGACGCGGGTGCCGGCGAGTTCTCTATATTCGCGGTCGATGGTGATCGGGGTGCCGATCTCGATCCCGAGGTTCTTCACCTCCTCTGCGCTCGCCGCACCCACATCGATGAACATATCCTCGATCTTGATCTCTTTCCTGCGCTCCTCTTCCTTCATCACATGGGGAGGCTTCGCGCCGATGACTCCCGGGACCGGCCCTTTCGTTCCGTGGAGGATCACCCGCTGACAGTAGAGCACCGGTCCGAACCATCCGCCGAGAGGAACGACCCGGATGAACCCCTTCTCGTCGATGTACTGGACCATCAGGCCGATCTCGTCCATGTGAGCGGCGAGCATGATGGAGAAGCCGTCGCCGCGCTTTATGGCAATCAGATTGCCCATCTTGTCCTCGCGGAACTCGTCGACCACTCCTGCAAGTTCCGCCCGGACGATATCTCTGATGTTTCCTTCCCTGCTCGTGACGCCGTGAGCATCCGATAATTTCTTGAGTAACTCTTTCACCATTCTAACTCACTCCATCAGTCTTTTGAGCCGTGCAATCGCCCGCGAGAGGTTTTCCCGGGAGGTTGCGTAACTGAAGCGCGCGTATTCGGGTGCCCGTGAGCCGAAAGCCTCGCCCGGCACGATAATGACACCCGCATCAACGGCCTTCTGGATAAGGGTTCGCCCCATCGGGACAAACATGTAGAACGCACCCTCCGGCCGGGGGAAGTCGAACCCAAGTTCGGTGAGCCCTGCATACAGGAGGTCTCGCCGTGCGCGGTACTCCTCCCGCATCCGCTCAACGGGGCTCTGGTCGCCGGTGTAGGCGGCGAGCGCGGCATACTGCGAGATCGACGTTGCACATGCCTGGGAGTACTGGTGCACCTTGAGGAACTGGGGGATATAATCCTCGGGCGCCGCAAGGTAGCCGACCCGCCAGCCGGTCATGGCGTAGGTCTTGCTCGCGGCATTGATCGTGATGACGTCTTCGCCGAAACGCGCAGCGCTGACGTGCTTTTTCTCGTAGACGAAGTGCTCGTAGACCTCGTCGGAGATGACAGTGACCTTTCGGTCGTTTGCGTACTCCACGAGGGCACGGATCGACTCCTCGCTTTCGACGGCCCCCGTCGGGTTTGCAGGCGAGTTCAGAACGAAGACCCGCGCCCCGTCCATCTGCTCCTTCGCCCGTTCGACGTCTATGTGCAGGGTTGCATCGAGCGGGACGCCTTCCGGCTTCCCCCCGGCGAACGTCGCAAGCGCGGCATAGGAGACGAAACCCGGGTCTGTGAAGAGAACACGGTCGCCAGGGTCCACAAGGGCTTCCATCGCGAGGTGGAGCGCCTCGCTCCCACCTGCCGTGACCAGGATCTGCTCCGGCAGGTAATCCAGACCGTTCTCCCGGGCAAACTTCTCGGATATCGCTTCCCGAAGTTCAGGGATGCCGGCGTTTGGAGTGTAGCCGGTCTTTCCCTCCCTGATGGCGGCGATTGCGGCCATCTTGATATGCTCAGGCGTATCGAAGTCCGGTTGTCCGATACCGAGGTTGATCGCGTCCGGCCCTCCGGCATCGAAGAGTTTCCGGATCCCGGACATCTCCACCCCGCGCACCCGGCCGGCGTACCTGTGCTCGTTCACGACTACTCCTCACTCAATGTTTGCATGCCGGCACTGGAGATCTTCTGGCTTGCACTGGGTGATCTCCATCAACCGCGAGATGATCGCGTCTGCAAAGACCATTGCGGTCGTCTCGAAGATGGTGCCGAGCGGTGCGAACGATTTGTGCTCACCCATCATCTGCCGGATCTCGAACTCCGCCGACTCATCGGCCACCTTGTCCCGCTGGCTCTCGATGATGACGACGCAGTCGGCGATGCGGCCGATCCTCGAATCTTTCTTCGACGTGATGAGGCAGACCCTCCCACCGATCTCCTTTGCGGTCTCTGAGATATCCGCAACCGTCTTGGTCGCCCCGGAACCGGAGAAGACAACGATGATGTCTCCCGGCTTCATGGCCGGGGTCACAGTCTCCCCGACAACGAAGGCAGTAAAGCCAAGATGCATAAGACGCATGGCGAACGCTTTTGCAACCAGTCCTGAGCGGCCGGCGCCTATGGTGTAGATGCGGTTGGCGTTCAGGATCTCATCGAGGAACGCATCGATCTGATCGTCGGACATTACGTCCGCGATGGTCCTGATCTTGGTCGCCATCAATCGCATCATGTTTTTAACCGGGTGATTTGTCATCGCAATTCCTCTGTTACATTTCACGAGAAGATACATTAGAATATCTCAAACGCCCGGTACGTGAGGCGGTTCGCGATGGCAATGAGCGATACTTGATCGACGACCCCTGAGTAACACCTATATGCGCTCCCGGCATCCGGAGTTCTAGAGTTGATCTATGTCACGCCGGACCGCACTCA
Organism: Methanoculleus sp. DTU007; assembly: GCF_001512385.1. NCBI lineage: Archaea > Methanobacteriati > Methanobacteriota > Methanomicrobia > Methanomicrobiales > Methanomicrobiaceae > Methanoculleus > Methanoculleus sp. DTU007. Next base: position 8,111 of record NZ_LFRO01000009.1, read on the forward strand.
TCCTCACCACCGTTGCTGTTCTTGCCCTACTCGGCATCGCCGTGGTTCTCCAGGTCTCCCCGGGCGGCCCTACCGGCAGCCTGCCGCTCGAGACGATCACCCTCCCGCCGGGGTTTGCCATCGATCTCTACGCCGGAAACGTCACCGGGGCGCGGTCGATGACTCTGTCTCCAAATGGGACGCTCTTTGTCGGGAGTCGAGAGGCGGGGAACGTCTATGCGATCCCTGATCGTGACGGCGATGGGAGGGGCGATGAGGTGATCGTTATAGATAGTGGTCTCGACTCCCCTAACGGCGTCGCGTTCCAGAACGGCTCCCTCTATGTCGCCGAGATCGGACGCATCCTGCGCTACGACAACATCGAGGCCGACCTCACAAAGCCCCCTGATCCCGTGGTCGTGAGCGATGCCTTTCCGGACGACCGGCTGCACGGGTGGAAGTTCATCGCGTTCGGACCCGACGGGAAACTCTATGTCCCGGTGGGGGTTCCCTGCAACGTCTGCGATCCCGGCGACGAACGGTTCGGGACCACCCTCCGGATGAATCCGGACGGGACCGATCTCGAGATCTACGCCCGGGGCATCCGAAACACTGTAGGGTTTGACTGGCATCCCCTGACCAATGAGTTGTGGTTCACCGACAATGGCCGGGACTGGCTCGGCGACGATACCCCGCCGGACGAGTTGAACCGTGCGCCACAGATAGGGATGCATTTCGGGTTCCCCTACTGCCACGGGCGGTCGATCCCCGATCCTGAGTTCGGGGCGGGGCGGTCGTGCAGCGAGTTCACGCCGCCGGAGCAGGAACTCGGTCCGCACGTGGCGGCGCTCGGCATGCGGTTCTATACCGGCGATCAGTTCCCGGAAGAGTACCAGGGCCGGATATTCATCGCCGAGCACGGCTCCTGGAACCGGCTCGAGCCTATCGGCTACCGGGTGACGATGGTTACCCTTGAGAACGACACACCCACTGCCTACGAGGTCTTTGCCGAGGGCTGGCTCCAGGGCCGGGAGGCGTGGGGCCGGCCCGTGGATGTGGAGGTGACGAGAGACGGATCGCTCCTGGTCTCGGACGACCGGGCGAACGCCATCTATCGGATAACCTATCCGGGGGTCACTTCCCCTTCCGCATGACCTTGCCCAAATGAGCGTGGAACGGGGTCGGGCCGGGCACGGCGACCGGGAACGTCCCCTCCGCAGCCCGCCGGACGTCCTCGATTGAGTAGAACGCTTTTGGGTTGAACTCGTGAATAGCCTTCTCCACGTCGCGGATGTTCTTCCTCTTGACCACCGAGAAGATGACCTTGCCGGGGCCCTGTTTTCCCTGAGCGTCGAGAACGGTCACCCCGTATCCAGCGCCCCGGAGATAGTCGATGAGATTGGTCGCGTCACGCTGGGTGATGATCCGGATGATCGCAAGCCCCATTGCCAGTCGTTCCTCGACGAGCATCCCAACGAAGTTCCCGGTGGCAAACCCGGCCGCATAAGCAAAGTAGTTGAGCGGGTTTGTGAGGTTCTGAAAGATCTGGCCGATGGCGATGATCCAGATGAAGATCTCGAAGAACCCGAAGATCGGAGCGATCATCTTCATCCCACGGGAGACGAAGATGATCCGCATCGTCCCGATGGTGACGTCGCATATCCGTGCAAAGAAGATGAACACCGGGATAATAATCAGGGAGAAGGTATCCGGGCTGATCTCCGGGACGATGCTGAGCATAAATTATGGTTGATGGCGAATATCATAATGATATCTTTAAAAAACCTGTCGGGCACCAATCAGCGATTGATAATTTACTATATGAGATTTTATAGTAAAATATTCGTGAAATTGACCTGATGACCGCGCATATCCCCATCAAAAAGAGACTGTATGTTGGCTCACTCCTCCTTATGAATGAGAGCATACCTGTTCATCGTTCTCCTGCGTAAAATTCCTGCGAGGTCTTCCCCTTTTGATCACATAGCCTTCCTGATCGTGCCCCACACGCTCCCAGAGATTGCTCCGGGATCCCATCCGGCCGTTTCCAGGCGGAGAATGGCCGAAAAGGGCTGGTATCCGATGGTGGGCTGTACGGCCCAATGTATATATGCCGGGTTACTGGAGAGGAGAGGCACTTTGGGTCAGTCTGACGCGTTAACCCACGATGGCTGAAGAGAGGGTGTATGAGATGGGATACGTTCTCCTCAAAAGGTTTGAAGAGTCACTGCGTTCAGTCCTGCCGATCTGCGCCATCGTCGTTCTGCTCCACCTAACCCTGACTCCTCTGCCCACAGGAACAATGATACTCTTTGCAATAGGTGCCGTCCTGCTCATCGTAGGCATGAGCGCCTTCACACAAGGGGCTGATATGGCCGTGATGCCGATGGGGGAACTGATAGGTTCCAAATTGACCGAATCTCGCAATGTCTGGCTGATCATCCTCACCAGTTTCGTGCTGGGCGCAGTCCTCACAGCCGCAGAGCCCGACTTGCAGGTGCTGACACGTCAGATCCCCGCCATCCCCGATCCTGTCTTTGTAGCCACAGTTGCCTTTGGTGTGGGCATTTTCCTGGTTCTCGCCGTCTTCCGGATCCTCCTCCGGGTCCGGCTGTCTTATACGTTTGTTCTCCTGTATTCTCTGGTATTTCTCCTGGCGGCGTTCACTGGACTGGACTATCTGGCCGTAGCCTTCGATTCAAGCGGGGTTACGACGGGACCCATCACCGTGCCCTTTATCCTTGCAATGGGTGCCGGCATCTCGGCCGTCCGTGGGGAGAAGAGGTCGGAAGACAGCTTCGGACTCACTGCGATCTGTTCGATAGGGCCGATCCTCGCGGTCCTGATCCTGGGGTTGTTCTTTGACCCCGCCGGAACCGGTTATGCCTATGAACCCACCACCACAGTGAGCAGCACAGCGGAACTCGCAAGACTGTATGCCGGAGGATTGATTCAGTTCCTCAGGGAAGTTTCACTGATTCTACTACCCATCGTGGTGATCTTCAGCGTATACCAGGTGGTACACCTGAGACTCTCCAGAACTCAATTGATCCAGATCGGCGTGGGAATCGTCTACATCCTCTTTGGACTTACGGTCTTTCTGACCGGGGTGAACATAGGTTTTGTGCCTGCCGGGATCTACCTGGGCCATGCTCTCACGTCTCTGCCGTACAACTGGATCCTGGTCCCGCTCGGTGCCGTCATCGGTTTTTTCATTGTTGCCGCGGAGCCCGCCGTGCAGATTCTCGTCAACCAGATCGATGAGATCACCAGCGGCGCGATCTCACGCCGGATCATGCTGCTGAGCCTCTCTGTAAGCGTAGGAGTTGCACTGGCGCTCGTCATGGTCCGTGTCCTAACGGAGATTGAGATCTGGCTATTCCTGTTGCCGGGCTACGCTGTTGCCCTGGCACTGACATTCGTTGCGCCCCAGATCTTTGTCGCGATCGCGTTTGATTCCGGTGGAATTGCCGCAGGCACCATGGCGGCGGCATTCCTGCTTCCGTTCACAACAGGGGTCTCAAGGGTTATGGGGGGCAGCGTGCTGACCGAAGCTTTCGGGATCATTACCGTGGTGGCCATGATGCCGCTGATCACAGTGCAGGTTATGGGGTTGATCTATAAGATGAAGGTGCGAAGGGTGAGAGCCATGGCGAAGGCAGTATCCTTTGATAGAGAGGATACAGATATCATCGACTTGTGAGATGCGGGGACCGAAATGCTCGACGAGACGTCTGCAGGCGGGTCGCTGGTGGTGATGATTGCCATCTTCGACCGCGGACGAGAGGAAAGGGTAATGAACCTCCTTAAAGATGGGAGGGCGAGATGCACTCTCCTGACACGGGGGAAAGGCACCGTTGATTCAAAAATTATGGCATATCTTGGGTTGGGCGAGAGAGAGAAGACGATCCTTATCGGCATGGTGCCGTCCGAGTCGTCAAAGAGTCTGCTTGAGAAGATGCACGATGAACTGACACCGGAACAATCCGGTCGCGGTATCGCGTTTACGGTGCCTGTAGGGAGCGTTTGTGGCGCAAGAACGGTGGAGTACCTGCGAGGCTCACTGCAGGGAGAGGGGAGGCGATCCGGTATGGAACAGGGTATAATCCGTCACGAGCTGGTCATTGCGGTTGTAAACAAGGGTTTCTCAACTGAAGTAATGGAGGCGGCAAAGGGTGCGAACGCTACAGGAGGAACCGTCATCCCGGCATACGGCACCAATTTCGAGAGCATGGAGACGTTCTTTGGAGTGCCCATCCTGCCCGAGAAAGACCTGATCCTTATCCTCACAAAGAGCGAGTTTAAATGCGGCATCATGCAGGCGATCGCCACCCGGGCAGGACCGCACACCGACGCCGGAGCCATCGTCTTCTCCCTCCCGGTGAACGGCGTGGCCGGGGTGCCCCCCGGGATCCCTGAGTAGAGAGTGCAATCGCTTGCTCGCAACCCAACTCTCTGATACGGCACAAAAGGGCGGTCAAGCCCCGCCCTTCTTCAACTCCTCGATCATCTCCTCGACCTCCTCGTAGCCGTGCCGGTAGAACTCTTCCTCGGCAGGTTCAATCTCCCGAAGGAGGCGGAGGAACTCCCCGGCGTGCTCTCTCTCCTCGTCTGCGATATCCCGCATCACCTTCTGGACCAGCGGGTCGTCGGTCGACTCGGCGATCTGCTCATAGAACTGGATCGCCTCATACTCCGCGGCAATCGAGAACCGGATCGTCCGGATAAGTTCCCCGCGATCCAGTTTGCGCTCCATATGGTTCCCGGCAAAGGGGTTTGTAAAATCAGGCATGGTCAGATCTCCAGTATCGGTGAAGGCCTACAGAGGCGGCCCTCCGCTCCGGGCCGTGCGCTATCATTCTATAAATATATTAGGTCTGCTTCGTTCCAACCGATTCCAATGAATACCCGCCGGGATGTACCGCGGATGCATATATCCCACAAACATTGACCGGTACAAAGGGCATGGATAAATGCAGAGCAGGTTCGTGGATAAATTCTAAGAACCAACGCAGTCGGTTTACCGAACGGCGGTATTTTCTGCACGTTACGATAGTCCTCTTACGCTTGGCACGCTCATGCTCTTTGTACCAGGGGATCCATCCACTCATTCCCGTCACGAGCGCCTTCACGCCCGGCGCCGAAGTGGTACCCAGACGGTCGCGTTCTCTCCTCCGGTGAACGGCGCGGCCGGGGTGCCCCTGGGGACGACGGAGTTGGGGACGGCGGCCGAATTTCCCCGGGCTGATCCGGGGTGCGCGGGAGTCTGGGTGAGTGCGGGTTTTACCAGACCCAGACCTGATCGACCCAGTGCTTGTAATCACCCGGCCACTCGGGTTTTTCGCCGGTGATGACCGCTTCGAATTTCTTCTGGAACCGCTCGTGGAACGCTGCGATCTCCGGGTACTGCCGCCGGGTCCGTATTGCCTCGGCAAGCGTCTTTCCGAGTTTGCGCGCATCCTCTTCCGACCGGATCAGGGCATCCGGATCCTTCCCGGTTGCAACTCCCAAACCGCCGATCGGCGTCGCACCGAGCATCTGGAGGAAGTGGTTCAGGTACTTAACAACCTCCTGCTCGGCGTGGTCGCCTGAGGTGGAGACCGAGCATCCGTACTTCCCCGAGAGCACCTGGCACTGGATTCCATCGGCCATGCGATCGATGAGCAGCTTCATCTGGCCGGTGATCTGGTCGATATACACAGGAGACCCGAGCACAAGCCCATCGGCACCCTTGATCTTCTCGTACAGCCCCGGAAAATCGTCATCCTCGACGCACCTGCCCTCCTGGAAACAGGCGCTGCAGGCGTTCCGGAATTTGATATCGAGGTCAATGATGTTTACGAGATCGATCTCTGCCCCTTCCTCCTTTGCACCTTCGAGGACCGCGGCGATGAGCCGCAACGTGGCGCTCCTTTCGCCCCGGGGACTCCCATTGATACCAAGTATCTTCATGACAACAACTCCGGACAGCGGCGCCTATCGCTCGTGCTGGATTATGAAGGTTGCTGCCGGGAGAGCAGCGTCGAGCCCCGGACCCAGGTAGTTACTCATACAGCCATTCGGCTGAAAAAACGGAGAGACCGCAAATTCACGCGACCTTTGTAATCCTTCCTTCCACCTTCACATCCACCGGCCCCGGGAGAGATTCCATGTAGGCGACCAGTGCATCGCGATCGAGCGGGCCATAGACCACATTCTTCCCTTCCGTAAAGATGGTATATCCATCGCCGCCGGTCGCGAGGAAATCGACCATCGCGACTGTGTATTCTGCGTTCGGGTCGAGCACGACGCCGTCCACCCGGACCTCGGTGACCCTGCTGCCGACGGGCTTGCTTTCATCGAAAGCATACGACAGCCCGGAGACGGCGAGGTTGTGGGGCGGCAGCGGGGTCTCCCACTGCCGTTCCAGCGCCTCGAGGACCTGTTCGCCCGTCAGGGTCATTGATAGGACGGTCGAAGAGAAGGGTTGGACTGCATAAAGGTCTCCCCATGTGACGTTGCCCTCTTCTATATCGGCCCGGAGCGAACCGGTGGTGATGAACGCGATATCGGCGCCCATAGCCGCCCGCTGGCTGTCGGCGACGAGGTTGCCGAGCGCGGATTCGCCGGCGTCGGTCTCCAGCCGCGTGATCTCCGCCGAAGCAACCACGACGACCCGGTTCGTCAGCGGCCCGACGGCCTCTTCGCTCATCCGGAGTAGCGACACGGCCTCCGGATCGGGGGTGACACGGGCTTTGTATGCCGGGACGATCTCTGCCGATGCATGGGAGACCTCCCCGGTGAGGGGATCGATGACGAGGTCGACGTCGGCAAACGCCCTGCCGTAACTGTATGCCTGCGTCACCAGCACCGGGTTTCCGCCGGCATTCTCCAGGTAGGCGTTGGTGAATTTGTGGGTGTGGCCCGAGAGGACGAGATCCACGTCAGGGTCAAGGCCGGCGACGATCTCGGCAACCCTGCCCGTCACGTTGCCCCCATCCCTGGTAGGACCGTCGTAGGGGTCTTGCTCGCCGCCCTCGTGGAGGAGGACGACGATCGCATGCACCCCCTGTTGCTGGATCTCCGGGACGTAGCGGTTGATCGACTCGGTCTCGTCTTGAAAGACGAGGTCTTCGACGTAGACCGGGCGCTGGATCGAGGGAGTCTTTGTTGTGGTGGCACCGATGAACGCGATCTTTGCACCTCCTGCATCCAGGATCGTGTAGGGTGCCGCAAGGAGGGTGCCGTTCTCCCTCCAGACCACGTTCGAGCAGACATACTCCGCTACCGCGCCCGGGTAAGGGTCCACAAGGCGGGTGACTGTCGTCGTACCGTTCCCGCCGTGGACAATCCGCAACAGTTCGTCGACGCCCCGGTCGAACTCGTGGTTCCCAAAGGTTGCGACCATCTTCGAGCAGTCGTCCGCAAAACTGTTGAAGAAGAGGAGCGTGGGTTCGTCCAGCAGCAGCCCAGACTCCGGCGGCGACGCGCCGACGACGTCTCCGGGGAACACGATGAACGTGGTCGCATCATCGGCATCCGCCATCGCGCCTTTGAGGTATGACGCAAGCACCGGCGCGCTCCCGGCAGGTTCGCCGTCGAGTTTCTGCCCGTCGGGGAACTGTCCGTGGAAGTCGTTGACCGCGAGGATCTTGACGTGCACCGGTTCGGGACCCGGGGAGAAGGGGCCTGAGAGTGCAATGGGGATAGACACGACGACCAGCAGCAGAAGTAAACCGATGATCGCCTGTGCCCAAGGCGATCCCCCGTCTCCGGATGAGCCTATTCTCATGAGAAGAGGTTTTTATGGACCGGATAAATACCCGCTGGAGCAGACCCGGTTGAAAACCAAAAATACAGTGTTTATACGACTCTTTGACGTAACGTCCGGCGGGCGCGGCGGGGCATCGCCCGCATTCACCGGACGGGGCTTGCGGTCTCTCGAGGGCTCAACCCTCCCGGGGGAGGATCGCCACGACCGTGATCGTGTAGGTGATCGTCTCACCTGCAAGTGGGTGGTTGGCGTCGACGGTGATCGATTTTTCGTCCACGTCGACGACGGTCACCAGGCAGGGTCTGCCCATGACCTCGAGTTTGAGGAATTCGCCGGGGACCGGCTCGTGGTCGAGGTTCAGTTTCTTTCGCTTTACCGTGACGACGAGTTTTCTATGAAACTTCCCATATGCCTTCTCCGGGGGCAGCACCACCGTCACCGTCTCGCCGGGCTCTCTTCCAATCAATGCCTCTTCAAAGAGGGGATTGATCTGCTTTGCTCCAAGGGTTACCCGAATCGGCTCGCCCGACCGGGAGTCCTCGAATATCTCGCCGTCGGGACGTGTGCTGGTGAAGTGCAGGAGGAGGGTGTCGCCGTCTTGTACAGGTGCCATCAGTGCCAGATTGGTTTGTCGGGAGAGTGCCTTAATGCTCGCGATATGCACAGGAGTTGGGGGCCGACATAAGCGTCCGGTACGGCATGGTCAAGATCGATCGTGATGGCGGCCCGCCGGGATCGAAGAGAAGATCGCCCTGCACTCTTCGAACCCCTCTATATACTCTGCATCTGAGGAGTTACAAACCCAGCACCGTGCCGCATTTCTGATGAACTCAGGAGGGATCGCGCCATCCAGCACTGAAGTGCTGACGCTACGGATTAATTTTCGAGAAGAGATTAAGAACTCGGGCTCCCAAGCCTCGGGCGGGAATCGAACCCGCGACCTCGTCCTTACCAAGGACGCGCTCTACCGACTGAGCCACCGAGGCACGAAGCACCAATTATGTTGGAGTTTTTCCTTATAAAAGGTTACGGCCGATCCAGGGTGAAAGGTGGAGGTACCGGGTCAGAACAGAACTATGTACCCGACACCGCAGGATCGATCGCTTCCAGTGCGGTGATGCTGGCGGTCACTCCATCAAGGGTCTCCACCTCAATAATGGGGATGACGTTGTTCCTCTGCACGGCCTCCATCACAGCCACAAAGTCGATCGTCCCGGTCCCTATAGGAGAGTGCGTGTCATCATCGCCATTGTTGTCGTGCAGGTGGTAGTGCGCCGTAGGGTGTGCGAGGAAGCAGTCCAGGCACCCGTTCAAGTTGGCGTGGCCGACGTCGAGCGCAAACCCGATCCCATCGATGAGCGGCAGATCCTCGCAGGAGCGCAGGAAGAAATATTCCCAGTTGCCCATATTCTCCAAAAAGAACGTCACTGAGAGGTCTTCGGCTGCCGCCGTCAGCTCTTTGAGCGATTGCTTGAACATCCCCAGTGCATGATCCCGCTCCTGGATCCACGCGTAATAGCCCGGGTGGATTACCACGTCTGCCCCGACTTCCGCAGCGAGAGTGAATGTCTGCGTCAGGACCTCGATGCTCGCCCGCCGGATGGGCTCATGGATGCTTGCAATGTTGATCCCTCGGGCCGGCGCGTGGATGAAGTAGAGGTACGAGTAACTCTCCAGCGGCTCTACGCTCTCGAGGTGGTGCAGCCCTTCGTCCATCACCTCCACGCAGTCGGTTATCGGAGAAAGTCTTTCGAGTGCTACTGCGAGCGGCTCCTGGTGAAGGCAGTAGGTGGAGACACCGAACATACAGAATGTTCCCGGCCGAAACATTATATACATTCGGAATAAGCACCTTCGCGCGTCGTGTCATGAGGCACTTTCGGCACTCTGTACCGATAAACTATGGCTGATGGCTTCAGAAGTTCTTGTCTCGAATCTACCTGAGAGATCAAAGGCTAGATCATTTCCTACATCGAATCCAATGCCGAAGCCATCGACGAGAGCTTCGCCTCTCTGGCAGTATCGTAACAATCCTCGACCGCGCAGGCGTACGATGAGTTTATCGACGCGATTGTCTACCGGGTCTTTTCTGTCAGCAATCGGGCCGGTATTCCTGACCGCCCGAGCGGCATCAACCGGGCGGCCTCACTTCCATCGACCACTTTAGTGCCGCAAAGGGAATCCTCATACCTCCTCACGCTAGACTATACCCCGGATATGGGATATCACCACCTTTTCGGCCCGGTTCTCTCCCGACGCCTGGGTACCTCGCTCGGGGTCGACCTGATGCCGCAGAAGACTTGCGCCTACGACTGCATCTACTGTGAGTGCGGGCGGACGCTCAACCTCACCTGCGAGCGGCGCGAATACGTCCCAGCCGACCAGGTCATTGCGGAACTCGATGATTTTCTCGCGACGGCACCGGATCTTGACTATGTCACGTTTGCCGGCTCGGGGGAGCTGACGCTCCATACCGGCATCGAGAGGATTATTGCCTTCATCAAAGACAACTACCCCCATTACCAGGTCGCGGTGCTGACGGGGAGCATGCTCCTTCCTGATCCGGAGGTCCGGGCTGCCCTCATGCGGGCAGACCTCGTGGTACCGTCGCTTGATGCGGTCTCAAAAGAGGTCTTTGAAGAGATCAACCGGCCATGCCCGGGCATCACCGCAGAACGGGTGCTTGCAGGGATTACGGCATTTGCCCGGGAGTTCACCGGTCAGATCTGGCTTGAGGTCTTCATTGTCCCGGGCCTCAACGACACCCCAGAGGAACTCCGGCTTCTCAAGGACGCCGTCGCGGCGATCAACCCCGACCGCGTCCAGATCAACACCCTTGATAGGCCGGGCACCGAGATCTGGGTCAGGCCGGCAAACCCTGGAAAACTTGAGCAGATCGCGTCGATGCTTGGCGGAGAGGTGATCGATGCGGCGTCTCCCGGCCGGGCGTCGTCGAGAGATGCCATAGATACCGGGGAAGGTTTGGTCGAGCCCGTGCGGGAAGGGAAAGGGACCTTCTATCGGGCTGCGTGAATCCTCCCGGTGTCACCACCGGCACCAATATGCTCTATCGGCGAGAGATCAGTATGAGAATCCATGGCGGTAGGTAAGGAGATCCTCAAGACACTTCACGATCTCGTCGATCGGGATATCACGCTCATGCATATCTGTGGTACCCACGAGGCGGCGATCGCGCGCGCCGGACTCCGGAGCATCCTTCCCGAAAGGCTCAAGATCGTGATGGGACCGGGCTGTCCGGTCTGCATCACGCCGCAGGGGGAGATTGATGCCGCGCTCGACCTGGTTGAGCGCGGCTGCACCATTACGACCTACGGCGATCTTTTACGCGTCCCGGGGACGAAGGGCTCGCTCGAGTCGAGCGGTGGAGACGTCCGGGTGGTGCAGGGCGTCCACAAGGCGGTGGAGATCGCAAGACGGGAGCCTGACCGGGAGGTCGTCTTTATATCGGTCGGATTCGAGACCACCGCGCCGACGGTCGCCGCCACGATCCTCACCCGCCCGCCAGAAAACTTCTCGATCCTCTCGTGCCACCGGCTCGTCCCCCCGGCAATGGAGTGGCTCCTCTCTCAGGGGGAGGCGACGCTTGATGGGTTCATCCTCCCCGGGCACGTCTGCACGGTGATGGGCTATGAAGAGTATGAGCGGTTCCCCGTCCCGCAGGTCGTCGCGGGGTTCGAACCGGAGGACATTCTCCTTGGCCTTCTGATGGCGGTGCAGCAGGTCCGCGATGGCGTGCATAAGGTGGAGAACGCATACCCGCGCGCGGTCACCCGGGAGGGGAACGTCAAGGCGAAACGCCTCATGTATGAGGTTTTTGATCCGTTCGATGTTGAATGGCGCGGGTTCCCGGTGATCCCGGCATCGGGCCTCCGCTTAAAGCCGGAGTTCGAGGCCTACGACGCGCAGAAGAAGTTCGATATCACGATCCGGCACGTGGATAAGCATTCGGCCTGCATCTGCGATAAAGTGCTGCGCGGCGTCGCCCGGCCGTCCGATTGCCGGCTCTTTGCGAAGGTCTGCACTCCGCGCACTCCGGTCGGTCCCTGCATGGTCAGCCACGAAGGAGCCTGTAAGATCTGGCATCTCTACGAGTCAAGGAGGAGATGAGGGGCTCCTTATCGCTGGCCTTTTATATAATAGGCAACAACATGTTATGACGGCCCCGGTAGGGTAGTGGATATCCTGAAAGCCTCCGGAGCTTTCGACCTGGGTTCAAATCCCAGCCGGGGCGTCCTATTTCTCAACTCAGTTCCACCACAAAGCACATTTACGATTTAGCAATGCAATTCTACTATCTAACTACCTCGTTCTGCCGTCCGCACGAGGGTGCGCCGATGCCATCCGGGCATACTCTTATCAACACCGCAGTGATGTCATGCACGTATGACCGAGCAGAGTCGACCCCCGTTGCCGCCGTTCACGTATGAAACGGCGGTGCAGAAAGTCCGTATGGCTGAGGACGCATGGAACTCCCGTGACCCGGTGAGGGTCTCGCTTGCGTACAGCCCCGACAGCGTCTGGCGCAACAGAGCGGAGTTCGTGAACGGCCGCGAGGAGATTGTCAAATTCCTGCAGCGGAAGTGGGCGAAAGAACTCGATTACCGCCTGATCAAGGAGGTCTGGGCGTTCCATGAAGCGCGAATAGCCGTACGATTCGCATACGAGTGGCACGACGACTCGGGGAATTGGTTCCGCTCCTATGGGAATGAGAACTGGGAGTTTGATGAGCATGGGCTGATGCGCCGCCGCTACGCCAGCATCAACGACCTGCCGATCACAGAGGGGGAGCGAAAGTTTCACTGGCCGCTGGGGCGGCGCCCTGATGATCATCCTGGGCTCTCCGACCTGGGGCTGTAATCCTGTGCCGCCGGTCCTTGGGGTCGTTACCCGGCAGCACGACGCTGTCCATCCCCGGTGTTACGGTACCGTGACCATGAGCGACGCAGGACTCGGTATGCCATGCCCGAAGACGGTGGACGACCGGTTTCTTCTTCACCCCCCGGCTCCATACCCTCTCCAATGCCCGACGACCAAGAGATTATCAGAGCGGCCCTCCGGAGAGCGCGTGAACTCGGGGCCGACGTGGCGGGAGCAGTCCCGGCAAAGCGGCTTATCGACTGTCCTTCAGCGGTTGCGGATGGATACCGGGGATCGCAGAGAGACCGGGGGACCTACATCGTCCTCGGGCTTTACCACGATCCAGAGCACCCCGAACTCGACCTCTGGGAACCAGACCGTGGGACGCCCGGAGACCGGATCCTTACTGGTATCGGGAGAGATCTCGGCCGCTGGCTGCAGGAGCACTATGGGGTCGAAAGCCGGGTCATCCCCTACCAGCCGGAGGCCGGCGGGATCTACCTCAAAGACGCGGCATGTATGGCGGGCATCGGGCGCATGGGGAGAAACAACCTCGTCCTGGTCCCAGGATACGGGCCGAGGGTCCGGTTCCGGGCGGTCTGGGTGGAGCTGGAATGCCCAGATCGTGACCTTCCAAAAGGCGATCTCTGTGCCGGCTGCGAGGGCTACTGCATCCGCGCCTGCCCGATGGACGCCTTATCCACCGGCAGGTTCAGCCGGGAGCGGTGCCTTGAGCGGATGAACGCCGACAAAGCCTCCGGGAGAGAACGCATCGATCACTGCCGCGCCTGCGAACTTGCCTGCCCTGCCAGGGGGGAGTAGAGGGCATGGTGATAGTATTATGAAAGTGCTCGTGAGAACCCCCGAGGGCGCTGAAGAGGTCAGAGAGGTCGACTCCGAATGGGTCATCCCCGGAGACGTTCTCGCCGACGGCTCGATCGTCCTTGAACTCTGGGACGAACTCTCGGACGACGATCTCCTCGCGATCGGGCTCTATGACTGAAGCCGCGGGGAGGCCGGTGCGAAAACCTCTCTTTACCTTACCCCCTGCTCGTCTTCTTTTCCTCCCTCGATCTCCCTGACCGCACGGGCGATCTCGGCAAAGACCCGATCCTCGTCCACCGTAACCTCAACCCAGCGATCGAGATCGACGAAGTAGAGGTAGGGTGTCACCGGCGCCCCGAGAATCTGCCTCGCCGCACGGCGGTAGATCGTCATCTGGATTGCGTAATCCTCAAGATCCCCCGGCTTTCCTGTCTTGTAGTCGATGAGCAGCCAGGCGCCGCCCGGTCGTTGTACCAGTCGGTCGATGGTCCCCTGGAACGCAAACCCGTTCACCCGCACGAGGAACGGCACCTCACGGTGGTCCTGGAGAGCGTCCTGCATCAGGGGCGAGGCGAGGAACCGCTCGTAGAGCTCCCGGTACTCGTCTGCCTTGCCGGAATCCATGCCGTAGCGCCGCAGCACCGTAGCGGGGTCCCGGCCTTGGAAGACCTCGTGGACGACGAGGCCGCGGGTCAGGCCGTCTCCCCCGGTGGCAAACCCCGGTGACCGTGATTCCAACGAGCCGCGGAGGTACGCCTCAATCTCGCTTGCCGAGTATACGCGCTCCTCCGCCCCGTCCGGGAGAATGCCCACCGGGGCGGCCGCCGCGGGAAGATCGTCCGGCAGTGACAGGCAGACCCTGGCGGTCTCCTGCACCTCGACCGGGATCGCAGAGGGATCGGTGGTGAGCGGGATATGGAGTTCCTCGTCGTTTGGGAGGGCGAGCACGGCCTCGCCCCGGGCGCGGACCTCTGGCGTGAGACCGAGACAGTGCGCGAGCCAGGCCATCCGGGTTTTCCCGTCCTCAAGGCTCTTTGGGACTTCATCCAACGCCTCTCCGCAGAGGATGAGGTGATCTCGTGCCCGGGTCACAGCGACATAGAAGAGCCGTTTGCGCTCCGCCTCCTCTTTCTGCCGGTGCTCGTCCTTGAGTATCCGGAGGATGGGCGTCTCCTCACGCTCGTGGTCGTTTGCCGGGTTCGGGATCGAGACCCCGAGCATCAGCCCTTCCTCCACCATGATGGTCGCGCCGTCGGGCCGCGGGGTCTCCGAAAGGTCCGGGACGACGACAACCGGAAACTCCAGCCCCTTTGCAGCATGGACGGTCATGATCAGGACCGCATCGGAGGACGCAAGATCCAGGAGAGCATCCCCCTCCCGCTGCTCGTCATCGATGCATCGCCCGAGTTCTGCCACGAGATCATCGAGCGTGGAGGAACCGGCCTCCCTCGCGATGGCGATCAGTTTCTCGACGTTCGCTGCGGCCTGCTCACCCCCGATCATCCCGCCGAAGACGACAAAGATGCCTGAGGATTCGACGATCCGGCGGAGGAGAAGGGCTGGCGGGAGCCTGCGGGAGAGCGAGATCCAGTCCCGGAGGGTCGCCGCAGCCCTGACTGCATCCGCGCCCCCGTCCGCCAACAATCGCTCCCAGAGGTATGCCCCCGGTGATGCGGCGAGATGATAGAGCCGGGCATCGGAGAACCCGAAGTATGGTGACCGCAGCACGCCGTAGAGCGCCGCATCGTCCAGGTGGTTTACAAGGAACCGAAGGATATTATAGAGGTCGTAGACCTCCTGGCGCTCGTAGAACCCGAGGCCCGCGTGGACGTGGTAGGGAACGCCGTACCGGGCGAGCGCCCACTCGTAGTAGGAAAGGTTCGTCCGCCGCTCAAGGAGGATGGCGACGTCCCCATACCCGGCCGGCCTTGATCCCCCGTCCAGATAGACCCGCTTCTCTCCCTGCTCGACGATGGCGCGGATCTTTCTTGCCACCATCTCCGCTTCGGCCCGGCGGCCTTCCGCCCGGTCCTTGATCTTTGGACAGAGGAGGAGTTCGACCGAACCGGTCTCGCTCTTTCGGGATGCGTGCAGGGGCTCGTAGAGGAACTCCCAGGGGCGTTCGCACTCCGCCATCAGAGAGCCGAAGATTGCGTTGGTAAACCCGAGAACCTCCGGGGTGCTCCGGAAATTGACGTCGAGCGCTATCGTCTCCCCGCCGAGGGCGTGCTCGATCAGGTCGCGGGCGTTCCTGAACTGCGTCACGTCCGCCTCCCGGAAGAGGTAGATGGACTGCTTCGGGTCGCCGACGATGAAGAGATTCGCGGGGTTCTCGTCCGGGTCGCCGAGAATAGCCCTGATGATTGCGATCTGGACGGGATCGGTATCCTGGAACTCATCGATCAGAATGTACCGGAACCGATTCCGGAAGTGCGCGCTAAGGATATCCTCGCGATCGGAGAAGAGCCGGTGGGTGCGGTTCACCAGGTCATCGTAGTCGAGGGCGTTTTGCCGCCTCTTTTCCGCTTCAACCGCTTCGAGGAAAGTCAAGAAGGTCACCCCGAGGTCGCGGAGGAAGTCGAGCGTCGCCCGGGTGAACGGGTCGGCAGGGTCGAACGCAAGCGAGAGGATCCCGGCGTGGTCCTTGAGGCACCTATCCAGGTTCTTGTAGGCCGCCTGGAGGGCATCGAGGTCGTCACCGCTCCAATTCTTCTTTTGCCCCATTCTCGCAGAGAAACGCCGGTCTTTGTGGACTTCGAGCATCTCCGCGACCCTGATCTCACCGGAGAGGCAGGGTCCGATGGCTCGAAGGTAGACCTCCCCCGGGTCCCGCTCACCCGAATAGCGGGCGGCGAGATCCCGGAGCGTCTCGATCGATGGGGCGGCACGTTCGAGGAAGGTTGCGAGGGTCTCCGCCCGATGCCGCTCCACGGCCTCCTGCCAGGCATCGAGCACTTTCTCCTCGCCCTCTGCGAGCGCGGCAAAGAACGCCTCGGTAGCCCCGCGGCGGGAGTACAGGGTCTCCAGGTATCTCTTCAACTCGTACGGCCCTATCGCCCGCAGGACAGCAATCACTGCGGCGCGGCACGTTTCTGGAGGACAGCCATGGATGAGGTCCTCCGCCACCTTCTCCCGGAGCCGGAACGCCTCCCACTCATCAAGGACGGCAAAGGCCGGCCCCACCCCGGCCTCGATGGAGAATTCGCGAAGGACTGAGGCGCAGAAGGAGTGGAAAGTCGATATCTTCGCCCACAAGAACTCATTCCGGGTGGCGTCCCACCGCTCTCCCTCTTTTGCTGCAATCGCCTGGCGGACCCGGACTCTCATCTCGTTCGCCGCCTTCTCGGTGAAGGTCAGGGCGAGGATCTCCCCGACACAGGCACCGGCTTCAAGGAGGCTTAGGTACTTCTGGACCAGGACGTGCGTCTTTCCCGTCCCCGCCCCGGCGGTGACGCACCGGCTCATTGAATGGTCGAGCGCGGCCCTCGCCTGGCGTTCAGTCAGTGCCATCGGGGATCGCCTCCGCTTCGAGTATCCGCAGGGGATCGAACCGGCAGATAGTCTTAAAGCCGCAGTAGGTCGGGCATGGACCGGAATCCAACCGGGGCGGGAAGAAGCCCCTCCGAATCCCAGCAAGATACTTCTGCACCCACGAGAGCGTGGTCTCGACCAGTTCCCGGACATCCCCGACGCCGTTTCTCTGTGAACCCGTGTAGCAGGAGAAGCACTCCGCAAGACTCGCGTCCCAGAAGACCGGCCGATTCCGGACCTCCCCGCGCTTGAGGGTGTAGTAGGTGCCTGCGACTCCTTCCATCCCTGTCAGGATCTCGACTGCCCGAAGGTATAGAGGGAGCTGGAGCGCTTTTCCAGCCTGGATATCCTTGAGTCCGTGGTGTGAGGTCCCCGTCTTGTAGTCGGTGATCATGAACCGGCCGTCGGGCATGACGTCGACGCGGTCGACCCTGCCCCGCAGGCGAATCGTCTCGTTGCCAAGCGGGATGGCGATTGCATCCTCAATCGAGGCAGCGTCGACCTCTCCCGGCACCAGCGGGAGGCCGAACGAGACCTCGAAGGCCTGCGGGACGAAATGGGAGCCCGCGACCGCCATCTCGTGCTCGAGAAACCGTTCAAGGAGGCCCCTTCCCACCGCGGGCGACCCAAGGAGGACCTCCTTATCCGCAACCCAGAGGGGGCTATCGAGGGCAAGCCGTTCTGTCTCCTCCCGGCCGGTATCGAGGATCCGCCGGACGGCATCCGGGTAGCACGCCTCGGTGAGCGCCCCGTTGCCGTCACCCTTCCAGCCGGAGTAGAACCGATAGGTTATCCGGTGGATGAGGCTCCCCCGCTCCTGTGCCGTCAGGTCGGGATCGGCATCGGGAAAGGGTGCAAGTCCGAGGACCTGCTCCAGGTAGAACCGGAACGGACAGTCCGCGTAGGTCTCAAGCGCGGTCGGAGAAAAGATCGCCCCGTCGCCGAACCGTTCGGCAAGCGCCGCGAGGATTGCCGGGTCACCCTCGAGGAGGCCATCGTAGGGGGAGTCGTAGGCGCCCTTCCTGTGGTAGTTCTCGATGTTGAGCCGGGAGACCGCCTCGGGAACCGTGAGGCCCGGCGGCATCCTCTCCGGCATCTCCCCCCGGGCGAGGTGGGCGCCGGCTCGCCTGGCTGCTGCGAGCCGGGAGTCCGGGAAGTCACCGCTCCCCCACGGTGCAGGGGAGAACGCCTCTTTGGCGGCGTCGATGAATCCTGATCGCACCAGCGGCGTTGCGCCGTCGGATGCGGGGTAACTCAAGTAGACACGGGTCCGCCCGGAAAGGAGAGCCGCGATGAAGTGGTAGCGCTCTTCCCGGAGGATATCCTCTCCTGTTCGTGTCCCAAGGCGCCGAGTCTCGGCATCGGTGGTGAACGGAAGCCGGGTGGTGAGCCGGGGCATCGCGCCCTCCACGAGGTCGCCGATGAAGAGGTAGGGGACGGAAAGGTGTGCAACCTCCCGGACGCCGACCACCTGGACGGCGTTGCCGTGCCGCTCTCTGCCGGTCCGGGTCCCGGAGAGAAGGAGTTCAAGCATGGAGAAGAACTCCGCAAGCGGTATCTTCTCCCCCGGGAGCAGCAAGGCAAAGCGGTCGAGCGCCGCGAGCGCCTCCGTAAATCCCCTAAGATCCCGGGCCTCACGATCGAGGAGATCGGGGTCGCCGTCTGCCGGCATCACCGGGGCCTGCCACCGCTCGAGGAGCGAGCGGTAGGCAGCAAGGTGCTCCCGGATTGTCTTTTCACCCTCAAGAGCCGCAAGGTCGGCAAAGAGCGACCTGATCTTCTCCTGTGCTGCCGTGACGGCAGCAATCTTTGCCGTGAGCCGGTGCTTGGGCGCATCCGGTCTAGCCCGCTCATTCTCAAGGGTGCGGATGAGCGCGGCAAACCGCTCCTCCCAGGAGGCGGCTCCGGCGGTGATCCGGGCCTCCCGGGAGAGGAAGTCGATCTCGCAACCGCCGGCGTTCGGCAGGTAAGGAGAGGCCGTGAGGGCGACGACGTCCTCCCGTCGGTAGCCGCGGATCGGGACGGCGAGGACCGAAAGAAGCGCCCAGACAAGCGGTGATGCAGAGAGCGGCCGACCGCCGGACGCGGTGTACGGGATCGCGAAGTCGGGGAATACCTCTTCCACATAGGGCACCATTGACGCGAGATCGGGAAACGCGACCGCGATCTCATCGGGCCGGACCCCTCCCGCGATCAGGGAGCGGATCTCCTGGGCGATCGCCCGGACCTCATCGAGTCTGTCCCGCCGTTCTGCGACCATAATGGACTCGCTGTAGTCCGCTGGCTCGCACCGGGAGAAGAGCCGGGCAATGCGCAAAGAGCGCTCGTTTTTTTCATCCCCGGAGACGACCGCATCCGGGCCAAGCCACCCGCCGTCGTCCGAGAAGACCGCCGGGTTTGGGGCGTAGGGCAGCATGTAGTAGAACTCATCTGCACTCTGGCGCAGGGCAAGAAGCAGGTCCCGCTCGAGCGGCATCGGCTCGAAGAGCCCATAGACGTAGACGGTCCGGAACCCGACGCCTTCACCGGCGATCACCCTCATTGCGCGGGAATAGAGCGTGCTTTCGTCGACGAGGCGGTGCTCGTCGAGGAACTGGAGGTAGGCGTCGAGGAGGCGGGCAATCTCGGCGCTCTTCTGACTTGCAAGGTCGCCGAGGGCGGCCGGATACTCGACCTTCCGCATGATGAGGACTTCAAAGAGGGTCGCGAGTTCCTCGACGGCCCCGGACCCGGAAAGGAGCGGGCACCTGCCGGCGGCAAGCAGCCGGGCGAGAATGAGCCGTGACTCGGTAGCGGAGATCAGCGTCTCCGATGTTGCATGGGCCAGGACCACCTTCCTTGCAAACCCGGGGAGGGTGGTGACGGTATCGGCGATGACGGGGATACCCTCCTTGCCGAGGCGGTGGACGATCCTCCGGGCAAGGTGGGAGGTCGGGACGATGAGGATGGTGGCGAACGGGTCGCGGGCGGCAGATCTCCGGAACTCCGCAATGAATCTCTCTAGACCCTCTCCGGGCAATTGGCGGTACAGAACGGCGCGGGACATTCGGCAATCTCTCTTGATGAGAGATAGGGAGTGAGGAAGGGATGAAAGTTGCTATTTGAGCCGAAACAGAACGCTCTTTGGTGAAAGTGACGCCAGAGTTGATCATGGAGAGGATCGACCGTTACCGCGGCTGCCTGCTCGGGCTCGCCGTCGGCGACGCCCTCGGGGTAGCCGTCGAGTTCCGGCCGCCGGGAACGTTTGAGCCTGTCACCGGCATGGTCGGCGGCGGACGCCACAACCTCAAGCCCGGGGAATGGACCGACGATACCTCGCTCGCCCTCTGTCTTGCCGAGAGCCTGAACGAGAGGCAGGGGTTCGACCCCATCGACCAGCTGGATCGTTACGTGCGCTGGTACCGGGAGGGGCACCTCTCGAGCACAGAGAGGTGCTTTGATATCGGGACGACGACCCGAAGGGCCCTCGAGCGCTTCATGCGCACCCGCGAGCCCTTCCCTGGTCTGACCGACGAGTGGTCGGCAGGCAACGGATCGTTGATGCGTCTAGCCCCGGTGCCGATCTTCTACGCTAAAGATCCTGCCCGGGCGATCGAACTACTCTCCGGCGAGAGCTCGCGGACCACGCACGCACTGCCGGTGGCCGTCGACGCCTGCAGGTACTTCGGGGGGCTGATCTTCGGAGCACTTGCCGGTGCGCCGAAAGAGGCGCTGCTTTCGGAACGCTACTCGCCGGTTCCGGGCTACTGGGAAGAGCACCCGCTCACCGGCGAGATCGATGCGGTCGCGGCGGGGTCCTACCTCCGCAAAGAGCCGCCCGAGATCCGGGGGCGCGGGTATGTCGCGGCCTCGGTCGAGGCGGCGCTCTGGGCGTTTGGCCGGAGCAGCACGTTTGAAGAGGGCTGCCTCCTCGCGGTGAACCTCGGAGAGGATGCCGATACCACCGCGGCGGTCTACGGGCAGCTCGCCGGGGCGTACTCCGGGGCGTCCGCGATCCCGCGGGGGTGGCTCGAGTGCCTTGCAAAGCGCGACCTCATCGAGGCGTATGCCGAGCGGCTGATGCGGTGCAGTGACGCCTGCGTCGAGCAGTTGTGCGGCACAGGTGACCCACAACGGAACCACTGAACGCCCATGGACACGAACTTCTGCCGCCACTACTCCGGCGACGGCACGCCGCCGTCGAACCGCTACTGCCGGGTCTGCCCGGAGGTAGCCTGCGGCCGGCTCTGGCGGCGGGTCCTCGATCTTTCAGAGTCAAACGGCGGAGACACGGTCCAGCTCCCCGGGACGCGGGCAGTCCTCTTCCCGAATCCGAAGAACCCGGATTTCGTCCGGCTGCAGGTCAACTGCCGGTGGGGTCTCCCGAAAGAGGACTTTCTGCACTACATCGCCACCGGCCACGCAAAGATGGGCCGGCAGGGGCAGCGGAGCGACCCCCGTGCATCCCCGAGCTGCACCCGGCAGGAGCCCTACGTGCAGGCGATCGTCCAACTGCTCGGCGGGATGGATATACCGGAGATACGGGCGGTGCGGGAGGTGCAGGGTGGGTGATTCATTGAGAAGCAGCCGCGTTCGTGAACGGTGCAATCTGTAGAGCCCCCTGTATGCAATGAAGCCAGATAGGGTGAGACAACACAGGCTTTCCGTGCAGCCCAAAAAAAGCCGTCGCTAAAACGGATTTAAGACCCTGCTGAAGGAGGAAAGCCGATATCGGCCCCTCAAAAGCAACGAAACTTAAACAACCACATTATATATAGCAACGAAAAGAACTGTAAATCAGTGTCTTATGTCATGCGATCTCCCCGATGAAGCGCTCTTTATTCTCAATGTTTTGTACAAGGGGAGGCACTTTCGGACAGATGCAGGCTACCATTCCGAAAAACTGTACAAGATTTATATAAAGAAATTCACAGGACGATCTTGTTTGTCCATTGAAGACGCACTTCAGATCCTGATGAACGACGGATATGTGGCACAGATCAAGAAAAAGAAGGTGAAATACTACGTAGCCGACATGAAAGGCGCCATCTTTGCCCTGAAAAGTCATGGACATAACGTCGTTGATGGGCGATATCGTAAGCTCTAACGTGATGCAAAATATTTTTATCACTTGCGACAATATCAGTTATCAGTAAGCGTAGAGTATTCTTGATCACCGCATGAAATTATGTGAGATCTATGGCACGTCCGTTTGAAGGATTATTTGGAAACACCTGCGAGTTGAGAATTCTCGAGTTCCTCCTGCCGCTGTCCGACATGGAATTTAACGTTACCGAACTCGCAGAAGAGGCAGGCGTTTCGCGTGTCACCGCAGGCAGGGTCGTGAAAAAATTTGTTGCATGGGGCCTCCTGAACGTGGGTGCTGGAAAGATCCCTCTCTACTCGATTAATACGGATTCTTCGATTGTGCGGCGCATTGATGACCTGAACAATGCCCTCATCGAGAAAATGCTCGGTGAAGAACGGCTTAAAGAAATCCACGAGTATATCCAGGACAGGGATGTCAGCGCACCACTGAACATCTCCGCAGAGGAGGGTTGGATTTCCAGGTATGCCCCTTTTGAGGGTGAATCCTGGGGAGGCAGTGTCATTGGAGCGACATCCGTGTTCGTCTCACCGTGCGTGACTGCAGATAGCATCTATGGCAATGAGCATCCGAGATATTTCCAGTGAGGGAAATTATGTCAAGGCAAGATTTCTTCAGAAAGGAACTCGTCACCGAGTTGCGGCGGGTAGAAGCGATGATGCGAAAGGAAGAGAACATTGAGAAGAAAATTTACTATTTCTCTGCAGCATATGGCATAACTAACCGCACGCTCCGCTATGCATTCACTGATGACTACCTTATGGCTGATTTCGTCCTCAATACCTGTTATACGGGGTTGATGGATCGGTTCAAACGCATCCGTTCCGGCGATAGCACAGTTCCGCTTGAAATGAAGCATTTTGAAAAAATTCAAGAAGGGATGAGGTTGCTTGCCGATGCTTTCGACGAAGGTACATCGATCCTCAAACCTCTCGAAACCATACTGACTGCTACCTTCGCAACATCAGGCCCCGGGAATTACCTGCGGGAGAAAGGAGACCTACAGATCTAATCCAATAATCCCGTTTTCAAAGAATTTCCACGCCATCGAAGATCTTTTTTACAGCACCAAAAGAGCGAAGCAGCCTGCTAATACATCCTGACGCTCGACTCAAGAACGTCACCCGCAACGCCGCACTCTCACCCCCACCCGAATCCGTACGCCAGCACGGCGACCAGCAACACCATGATCCCGTTCCGGAGCGCCGTCGAGACGAGCATGATCTCCGTTCCCGTCCGCATCCCGAAGATCGCGACGTAAGAAGACCCGAGCCACCGGATGCTCCGCGTCACGCTGGTGAGGACGTTGCCGACGAGCAGGGTGAGGACGATCTGCTGCCAGGTCATATCCCCGGCGGCGAGCAGGGCGGAGGCGACGCTCGCACCCGCGACGAAACTGCCGAACTGTGCCGCGATGATGGCGAACCCCTCCGGCGGCACGGGGAAGACCGCTCCCGCGCCCTGCATCATCACGGCAAGCCGGTCGAAGACGCCGGCGTTGATGAGGAATGCGACGACGACGACGGTGGGGACGGTGATCGAGAGCAGGCGCGTGAGGGTCTTCTTCGAGGAGGTGCACGCCGTCCGTAGCGCCTCCCGGAGCGTGATGGCCGGCTCCTCTGCCGGAACGAACGGTGCGCATGGCGAGGGGGTGAGGACGGCACGGCCGAAAAGCATGACGATCACGGTCTTTGCGAGGCCGACGAGCATCAGCAGGCCGAAGTAGACGAGGCCGGGGATGCCGAGGAGCGGGACGTAGACGGGGAGGAGATAGCGCCAGTGCATGACCACCGTCGGAAACGAGTTCATGGTTGCCGCGATGATCATCTCCCTGCGGCTGATGATCTCCTTTGCATGGTAATCCACGAGCATGGCGTTCGCGGCCGGAGGAGAGACGAAGGCCATGAGAAAACTCGTGCCGCATTCCTCCCGCAGGCGGGCGAACGAGGTGAGGGGGCGGGAGAAGGCCGCAATCCTGCCGGCAATCTTCAGGGCGACGAGCACCTCGGCGAGGAAGACCCCGACGACCATCATCGGGACGACCTCGCCGAGCAGTCCGGCCGCGAGCGTCGCCGTCTGAATGATACCGTCGTACATGGTTCCCCCGGAGGCGGCAGCGCCCCTGTGATGTGAAGAACCTCAGCCTGGAATCTAATAAATAATTGGATTCTTGCCTGGAAATTCCACTAAATATGATTTATAACAATATGGGTAGCACTCGCGCACGGGGATGCCGCCAGGGACACCATGCCCCCGGCCGGGACTCGCGACCGCGGTTGCGTGGAGATGAGCTCCACGCACGGCCGTCGATCTCCGGCGCTCAGAAGTTCTCCTCAACCATCCAGTCCATCCACTGGACCGACCGGAGTTCCTTCGCCGTCGCTTCATCGACCCCGTAAACCTGCTGGTAGAAATCAAGCGTCCACTCGCCGACGTTGATGTCCGCGAACCTCTCGGGGTATGCAGCCTTGGCGATCACCATCGCCTCGATCGGATACTCGAGACGCTTCGCCCAGTTATAGGGCGTGTACGGCAGAGCGTAAACCCGGTGATTCTTGACCGCCGTGAGTTCCTGCAGGTTCTGGTAATACGGGGCAGTGTAGAGTTCGCTTGCCGGGTGGTAGCCCTGTGCGGTCGGGAGAACTATCACATCAGGATCGAGCGCCAGCACCTGCTCGGTCGAGATGACAACGAACGCCCCGGTGCCCTCATACGCGTTCTTCGCGTTTGCTATCTCCTCGATGAAATAAGACTCGATTGTATCGCCGCCCCAGGCCATTCCGGCACCGCCGCCCTGCCGGGCCCGCGGCGAAAGACCGAACTGCATCATCCGCGGTTTTTCACTATCAGGAATGTCTTTCGTGCGCTCCCGAATCACGGCGATCTCCCCCTCGAGATAGGACGCAAGCGCATCAGCATCCTCCTGCCGTGCAAAGACCTCGCCGACGAGCCGGATCTCTTCGCCGACATTGTCCACGGTCGGGCGTTCCTGATACGGCGGGCCGACAAGGATGACAAGCGGGATGCCGAGCGAATCGATCGTCTGGATCGTCTTCTCAAGGTTCTCGTCGGATCCCGCGCTGAATGCCCATGCCCCGGCACGGAGGAAGACGACGTCCGGGTCGAGGGAGGCGAGCGTCTCGTAGTTGATCGCCGTCCCGGACGTAACCAGCACCGGGAGGTCGGCAAGATCAGGTGCGAGATACCTGACCGGGTTCATGCCGTTTTTGTACTCGTACGTCCCGCCTTCCGTCGTCTCGAAGGTGTAATTGTAGTCCTTAATCCATTCGCCGCCGAGCCCGACAACCCGGTCCTGCATTCCGAACCGGTACATGATGCCTTCGACGAACCCGTCATCGATGCAGACGACCCGATCGATCGTCGCCGGGATCTCCACCGTCCGCCCGCGCATATCGGTGATCGTCCTTATCCCGGACTCGTCACCGGCCGGTTCGCCGGCGGTCGTTCCCGTGCATCCGCAGATGAAGACCGCACAGAGCAGGCAGACAAAAAGCAGGGCGGCCCCTCCGCCACAACAACTACGTTTCATAACTAGGAATTGAATAAGTAATATATAAATTGAATTCTTTGCACCAAGGAAGATTATGGTGAGATACAATAGCATCAAATATTACTATTTTATATATTATTGCTACTAATATGATGGTGTCCACGCCGGCCGGGCGGGAGGATACCGCATGACAGAGTCCACAGGCTTCAAACAACTCCTCATCAACCTGGGTTACGATCCCGTCGAAGGCTTCGGAGAAGGGAGAAAGATCGCCATTCTCGCAGCTCTTGCCCTTCTCCTTTTTATAACGGCCTGCATCGCCGTCGTCATGGGAGCGTACAACATCACGATCACCGATGTCTACCGGACAATCCTCGTCCATCTCACGTTCGGCGACATAACCGCTCTGCCGAAACTCCACAATACGATCATCTGGGATATCCGCGTACCGCGAATCATCCTTGCCATCTCGGTCGGTGGTGCGCTTGCCATCGCAGGCGCCGTCTTTCAGGGCGTCTTCAGAAATCCACTTGTCGAACCCTACATCCTCGGTGTCTCGTCGGGAGCAGCCTTCGGTGCGGCTCTCGGGATCGTCTTTCCGGCTATCTTCTTCTCGATCCAGCTCTCCGCGTTCGTTTTCGGCGCTCTCGCAGTCACCCTTGCCTACATCCTCGCTCGCGTCCGCGGTGAGACTCCCATCATCACCCTCATCCTCGCCGGCGTGATCATCGGGTCGATATTTGCCGCCCTCGTTTCGCTCCTCAAGTACACCGCAAACGACACGGCACTCAGGGAGATCGTCTTCTGGCTGATGGGAGGGTTCTACTACGCGACCTGGAACGACATCCTCCTCCTCACCCCCGCGGTCATCGTGAGCTTCGTCGTCCTCTGGGCGCTCGGGTGGAAACTCAACATCCTCTCAATGGGCGACGATGAGGCGCGAACGCTCGGGGTAAACCCCGAGAGGTACAAATTCGTGGTCATCGCGTTCGCCACTGCCATCACCGCATTCGCTGTTTCACTCGTCGGGATCATCGCGTGGGTCGGGCTCATGATGCCCCACGCCTCCAGGATGATCCTCGGGCCCGATAACCGGTTCGTCATCCCGGCATCGCTGATGATGGGCGGGTGCTACCTGATCCTCTGCGACACGCTCGCCCGGACGCTGACGACGGCCGAGATCCCGGTCGGGATTCTGACTTCCATTCTTGGAGCCCCCTACCTCTGCTACCTGCTCCGCAATAAGGGCAGGGCTGTCTTCGGGTGATTACCATGCTGCAGGTTCAGGATATCCATTTCAAATACGGGGATTTCCCCGTCCTTTCGGGAGTCTCTTTCTCCGTCGGAGAGGGTGAACTCTGCGGTCTTTTCGGCCCGAACGGGTCGGGAAAAACAACGCTTTTCAAGTGTTGCCTGCGCTTTTTGCGCGCCGAAAAAGGCACTGTGCGGATATGCGGCGAGGATACTTCGGCACACTCGGTCGAACAGCTCGCAAAGGTCATCGCCTACGTGCCGCAGGAGCACAAACCGCCCTTCCCCTACCTTGTACGGGAGGTCGTCCTCATGGGCAGGACGCCGCACCTCGGGGGGTTCTTCGGGGTGAAGAGGCGCGACAAGGAGATCGCAATGAACGCGCTCGCCGCGCTCGACATCACCGAATTCGCCGACCGGCCGTACAACCAGCTCTCGGGCGGCCAGCGGCAGATGGTCCTGATGGCCCGCGCCATCGCACAGGACACGCCGATACTCTTCCTGGATGAGCCGACGAGCGCCCTCGATTTTCAGAACCAGATGAGGATCTGGAAGATCATGCGCGATGTCGCCGAGGATGGCAAGACGATTCTCGCCTGCAGTCACGATCCGAACCATGTTGCCTGGTTCTGCGACCGGGTCGTGGTGGTTGGAGAGGGGGCCGTCGTGGCCGAGGGGGAACCGGCGGACGTGATCTCCGAGAGCGTTCTCGAGAAGATCTACCGGGACGCATGCGCCGTCCGGTCGTTCGAGGGCATGCGGATGGTGATGCCCCGCTGCGTTGCGGAGCGATGTGCTACCGGGAGGTCGGCCGTGCCGCAATACGAGAATCCTACCGCAGTGATGAGAGTCAGTGCGGATGCAGAATCATAACATTGTCGCGATTACGGAGAACACCAATGGCATATAACGAAATTGACTGGAACGCTGTCTGGAAGGAACTGTACGACGAGAATATGTGCTGCCGCGGCAGCGGCGAATGTGCCTCAATCTGGGAATCGCAGGGGAAAGCGCGCTCATTTCTGAAGCAGTCCAGGGAGAACCCCCATCGAATCCGCCACGTAATTGAGGCTCTGCCGATCGAGCGCGGATCGCGGGTGCTCGACATCGGGGCGGGGCCGGGAACCCTGGCGGTGCCGCTCGCAGGCGTCGCCGCACACGTCACCGCCGTCGAACCGGCAACGGGAATGGCCGGGGTGATGGCCGAGTATGCTGCAGAATCGGGCGTATCGAATCTCACGATCGTGCAGAAACGCTGGGAGGATGTCGATCCCGCCGTCGATCTCGAAGGGCGCTATGACGTCGTCGTCGCCTCGTACTCGCTCGGGATGCCGGAGATCAGGGCGGCGATCGAGAAGATGTGCGAAGCGTCCTCGCGATGGGTGTATCTATTCTGGTTTGCCGGAACGACGAGCTGGGAGCAGGCGATGATCGACCTCTGGCCGAAACTACACGGGAAGGAATACCGGCTGGGGCCGAAGGTCGACGTCCTCTTCAACGTCCTCTACTCAATGGGGATCTGCCCGAACGTCGAGACCTCACAGATGGAGCACGTCCGCAGGTTCCCTGACCTCGAAGGGGCAGTTGCTGAATTCAGGGAGCAGTACGGCGTGGTTACTCCCCGGCAGGAGACGGTGCTCAGGGACTACCTCGCCGGGGCACTCTCGGAGAACGGCGGCGACCTCCTGCTCTCCGGCATGACCACAAGGGTGAAACTCTGGTGGGAGGTGACGGGTGCGGGCGAGTGAGGTCCATGGCAGGGCAGCCGTCGCCGTGCTTCTAGTGTTTCTGGTCGCCCTCTGTGCTGGATGCATCGGGACGGAACAGCCCGCAGAGGCACCAGGCAAAACTGCTGAACCCGGATACCGGACGGTCGTTGACTCCCGCGGGGTCGCGGTGCAGGTGCCGGAGAAGATCGAGCGGGTCGTCACCATCTCCGACGGCATGATAGAGGGGACGATGACGTATCTCGGGACGCAGGACACTATCGTTGGAGTGGGTTCATCCTGTCTTCAGAGGAACTTCAATTATGAATTCCCAACGATCCATGGAGAGTCATACTGGTATCGTGACGGAATGAATCCGGTAACGTACCTGAACCGCCGGATCATGGAACTCCCGCGTATTGCCGAATCCGGAGCAGCAATCAACTACGAATCCCTTGTATCGCTCGATCCGGATGTAGTAATCCTGCGAGTCGGTTCATGCACCGCCCGGCACGTCGACGACGAATCCGTCACAAAAACAATTTCGACAATTGAGTCGCTAGGCATTCCTCTCGTCGTCGTCTATGGCCCCCCTGCATTCAAAGATCCTGATCTCACGAAGATATCCGATGAGATCATGATTATCGGGCAGGTCTTTG
The DNA here is from genome assembly GCF_001512385.1 of Methanoculleus sp. DTU007. Taxonomy (NCBI): domain Archaea; kingdom Methanobacteriati; phylum Methanobacteriota; class Methanomicrobia; order Methanomicrobiales; family Methanomicrobiaceae; genus Methanoculleus; species Methanoculleus sp. DTU007. Next base: position 37,290 of record NZ_LFRO01000009.1, read on the forward strand.
GAAAGGAGGCGAATGCGTCAAAACTCGCAGGTTATCTCGAGGAGCAGGTACGTTTCATCGATGAGCGGACGAGAGACATCCCGCTGGATGAGCGGCCGCGCGTACTCATCTTAGGGCTTTCACCCACCGCAAGGAATGCAGGAGGCGCCGGGCAGGTCTTTGGCCTTGACACCATCGAGTCGTACTTCATCGAAGAGATAGCCCATGCACAGAACGCCTTTGCAGAACCCGGATACTTCAAGACGGTCTCGGCTGAACAGATCCTGAGCATCGATCCGGATGTTATCGTCCTCTGTACGGCAAACGGGTACCATCCGCCGGAGGAACTCTACTCGGCACCCTACTACCGGAATCTGCAGGAGCTCAAGGCGGTGAAGAACAGGCAGGTCGTTGCCTGGCCATGGACGCCCTGCAACTGTGCCAAGCGCCTTGAATACCCGATCGACGTGATGGTGATTGCAAAAGCGGCGTATCCGGAGCGGTTCGCGGACATCGAACTGTCAGAGTGGCTGCTGGACTTCTACAAGAACGTCTACGGCGTGGACGACGACACTGCACAAGCCCTCAGATCGGCGCAGTGGATGGACTGGTGCGTGGAAACGTGTCCATCATGCGGGTGAGTGAGATATGACAACGCATTCTGCCTTGATCATCGGTGTTGCGGCGTCATCCGTATCACACTTGCTGGCGGCCGTCCTCTTCACGGCGGTCACCTCCGTAAATCAGAACGGTTTGAGTTCCCGATCAACCAGATGATCATGACCAAGACGGTCTATACCAACCGATTTACAGATGTCGACCTACAAACTCAAAAACGCAGCAAAAATCGAAATTCAGACAACGAAACGGAAGTAAAGAAAATGAAGATCGCTATTTGTGGAAAAGGAGGCAGCGGGAAGAGCACGCTCGCTGCCCTGCTCGCACGTGAGTACGCACGGCGGAACCGCCCTGTGCTGGTCGTCGATACCGACGAGTCGAACCTCGGGCTGCACCGTCTGCTCGGGACGGACGCACCGCCCGACCTGATGGACTACTTCGGGGGCAAGAAGGCCATGGGGGAGAAGATCATGGCAGCGATGCCCGACCTGGCGTCCGTCAACCTGATCGAGGAGGCCTGGACGTTCGACGACCTTCCAAAGGACTATGTCGCCGAAGACCATGGTGTTCAGCTCGTCGCCATCGGCAAGATCCACGATGCGGGAGAGGGATGTGCATGCCCGATGGGAATGCTTGCCAAGCAGTTTCTTAGAAGTCTTCGCCTCGGTGACAGCGATGTTGTTATCGCAGACACCGAGGCGGGGATCGAGCACTTCGGCCGCGGAATCGATCAGGAGGCCGACGTGATCCTCATGGTGCTCGACCCCTCGTTCGAGTCGCTGCGGCTTGCGGAGAAGATCACGGGAATGACGGAGGGGATCGGCGTCCCGCTCTACTATGTGCTGAACAAGACGGAGCCGACCATGGCTGCACGGATGCGTGAAGGGATTGCGGATCCGTCCCGGATCATCTGCGAAATCCCGCAGGACCCGGACATCCTTGAAGCGGGTCTCGAAGGACAGGCGTTGACGGATGGGCATCCGGCTATCGGCTTACTGGTCGAGGCGCTGGAAGGGCGGTAGACACCCATACAGGATAATACCGACGTAAAGGACGTAAAAACCATGCAACTACCACCGCACAACCGAGAAAACGTTCTGCCTCTCCCCGTGGTGCTCATCTCGACGATCTCGAAGGCCGGGATCCAGAATGCCGCACCATGGGGGAACATCACCCCGATCCTCCGGCCGTTCGACGATATCGTCCTCGCCTCCTGGCTGCGGCGCGACACCCTCGACAACATCAGGGAGACCGGCGAGTTCGTCGTCAACGTGCCGCCGGCAACGATGGTCGAGGAAGTGATGGTCTGCTCCCGGAACTTCCCGCCCGAGGTCGACGAGTTCGAAGAGGCACGACTCGCTCCCCGGCCTTCAACCGTCGTCGCGCCGCCCGGCATCGAGGGGTCGGTTGCGTGGATGGAGTGCCGGCTTGTCGAGGAGATCACGAGGGAGAAGTATGCGCTCGTCATCGGCAGGGTCGTCCATCTCGAGGTGAACGACCGGTATACCACTGACGGGGGCGATATTGACTTCGGCGCCGCCCGGCCGCTCTGCATGGTCTGCGGCAACGACGGGATCCGGTTCGCCTACCCCGTCGATGCAGGACGGTTTGCACCCTACTCCGAGATGTTCGTCCGGAGATCCTGACCGTCCCGCCGGCCGGCAAAACCTATATTCCCCGGGCGGAAAAAGAGACCTTTATGCCGACCTGCAGCGACTGCGCCCTCTATACGAAGAAGACCGAGACCGAGGGGGAGTGCAGCATCAACGGCCCCGTTCCCGCCGACCGGGACGCCGGGCGGTGCCCTTTCCGGACGTTCCGGCCACGTGGATGACGTCGTGACGTTTGAGGGGCACCACGCCAATCCCGATGACCGTCAACCCGGCACGGCTGATCGGGTTGGAATGAAACCCGATCACTTCGGACAGTCGATCTCTTCCGAGTAGGGTTTGATATCGAGAACCGGCGTCCCGTCGAGAGCCTCCAGCCCCCTGACCCGGATCGTCCCGCCCGTTATGTTGATGACATCGACGAGCGACAGGCTGATCGGATTCGGCCGGTTGGGGGAACGGGTTGCAAACACACCATGCTCCACCGGTTTGTGCGGGGGTGTCACACGGAGCACCGTCCGGTCGGACCGGTCAAACCAGCAGAGCACGAAGAGGTGTTTCTTCTCCTCAACCCTGAAAAGGCCGGGGAGGTATCGTTCGTCGATGACAATCTCCGCTTCGGTGTCGGTCAGCCTGCCCTGCCGTGGGGCGTCCCCTTTCTCTTTATACGGCGAAGAGACGTACCCAATGGGATTCAGGTCGACGTTCATGGTTCCCTCCTTCCGGCAGCGATGCCCGGGCGGGTGCGCCCGCGGCCCTGAAAACCCAACGGCAGTACATCGGTTTTCATGGCCTCATTCAGTTGTTCCATGTCTTTCCTCCAGGATCAAAAAGTGGTGGTTAAAGTGATTCTTACCGCCTGCGGGTGAGCAGCAGGAGGGAGCCGCCTCCAAGGATAGCCGCAACGGCCAGGATTCCGGGAAGCGGAGCAGCGGTCTCGGCCGGGGCGGCCGCTTCTCCCGACGCAGCCTGCACCGGAGTGACCAGGCCCTTGTTGTAGCGGATGACGTCGGGGAGCGAGTCGACGCCCGGGAGCGACTTGGGGAAGTTGGTGAAGATGATCCGCTCTGCAGGCACCCCGTTGTCGTGAAGCGCCTCCTCGAGGCCCTTTGCCAACTCCCCCGACTGCATGTTCTCGATGACGTACTTCACGTTCCGATACTTTTCGGGATGATTGCGGATATCGTCAACGACGACCCGCGGGGTGAATTTTCCACCCTGATAGAACTCCGGCGCATAGATGGACACCAGGTTCAGCCCGAGCCAGCCGACCGCTGCGTCCTCCTGCCAGACCATCACCACGGCATCCTGACCGGGAATCGTCTCCCGTTCTTCAGGGGTGAGATCCGCGGCATCGATCTCTGCAAGGTAATCATCCAGCCGCGCTTCATAGTACGTCCGGTTTGCCGGGTCTGCAGCAATCAGCCATCCCGCCACCTCGCGGGAGAGGTTTCTCGCCCCCGACGGGGTGTTCCAGATCATCGAGGGATTCTCCAGGGTCACCCACTCCACTGTGTCGTAGTCGTTGGCAGCCATGAAGTCGTCGACATACGGCATCACGTAGGACTGATCGACCGACCCGTTGTGGGCAACGAAGAGGTCGGCATCGCGAATGAACTCCTTCTGCAACTGGATGCGGTTCGGGATGATGTCCGCCTGCATGTGGGGGCAGATGGTCGGGTCGGCGATGTAGATGGCCTCGACCTTCTCCCCGCCGATGTACTGGATGGGATCCCAGAGAACGGTGGTCGTGGAGACCACCGTAAGGGCATTTACCCCGGGTGCTACGAAAAGTAAGGCAAGTAGGAAAGATAGGGTACGAATTCGATTCATGTTGAGAATAGTTGTGACTAAAGTATTAAACTTTGCGAAACGTGACGCGCCGCCGGGGTGAGAGGAGCACCGCGGCGATGAAGACGACGGAGAAGAGAGCGGCGGTCAGGGGAGCGACCGGGAGGGAGTATTCCAGGCCGACAAGGGCGCCGGATATGCTGATCACGGCGGCTACGGTCGGAGCGACCACGAACATCGCGGACAACCGGTTGCAGAACTGAAGGGCGATTGCCGCCGGGGTGACCAGCCAGACGTAGAGCAGGAGCCCCCCGATGATGGGGAGGCAGAGGGCGACGGTGAGCGCAATGACAAAGAGCATCGCGTAGTAGACCGGCTTTACCCGGATTCCGACCGACTCCGCGATCCTTTTGTCGAAGATGATCGCGGTGATCTCCTTGTAGAGGACGACAATAAAGGCGATCGCAACGATGCAGATGACCGCGAGGAGATATATCTCTTCGCGGTAGAGGGAGATGACGTCCCCGAAGAGGAGGCCCATGGCGGAGAACCCCTGCCCGAGGGTCTGCATGTAGGCGATGAAGAAGATGGCCACGGCCATGCAGATCCCGAACAGCAGCCCGAGCGACGTATCGGGAGAGAGCCGGGCCCTATCCGAGAGAGGGCCGATGAGGAAGGCGACGGCGACGCCGGCCACGATGGAGCAGACGGTTGGATTGAGGGAGAGAAACATTCCCACCGCCGCACCGGCAAAGGCGGCATGGGCCATGGTGAACCCGATGGAGGAGATCTGCACCTGGGTGACGATCACGCTGAGGACGGCGCAGGCGACGGAGGCGAAGAGCATGGCCTCCACGGCGTGGCAGACGATGTTGTTTGGAATGATGAACTCAAGCATGCGAGGCTCCTTTTCCGGCACTCCGGACGACCTGCTCCACCTCTTTTGGGGGGCACTCCCGGCTGACCACGATCTTCCCCTCCTGCATCACCACAACCCGCACCGGCCTGTCAGGCAGGTCGTCGAAGGCATGCGATACGATCAGCACCGTTATCCCGTTCCCGACCAGGCGGGCGAGAAGGCGGTTGATCTCCTCGCGGGCAAACATGTCCAGGTTGGAGAAGGGCTCGTCCAGGAGGAGAACTTCAGGGTTGCGGGCCAGGTTCTGGGCCATGAGCACCTTCTGCTGCTGCCCGCCGGAGAGCTGCCCGATGGGGCGGGTGGCGAGGTCCTCGATGCCGAGTAGGTGCAGGGCCTTTTTCGCCTCCTCGTAATCCTCCGTCCGGGGCTTCCGGAAGAGGCCGATCGTGCCGTAGCGCCCCATCAGGACGACCTCCTCGACCGTGAACGGCGTAAGCGGGTCGAAGGCAAAGTTCTGGAGGAGGTAGCCGACCCGGCACCGCACCTGCACCCCGTCCCCCCGCACGTCCTGCCCGCATACGGTAGCCTTTCCGTGGGTGATGGGGAGCATCCCGTTGATGGTTTCGAGCAGCGTCGTCTTCCCGGCCCCGTTCGGGCCGCCTATCACCACGAACTCCCCCCTCCCTATCGAGAGGGAAATACCTGTCAGGGTGGGGCGGTCCGCACCCTCGTAGGCGGTATACACGTTTTCAAGCCTGATGACAGGGTCCGGCGGAGTCATGGCCCTTCAGGACGAGGAGAGGTCGAAGAGTTCATCGTCGCGCCTGTAGTACATCTCCTCGGCCACGGCCTCGATCGCGGCCTCGTAGTCCATATCCCGCTCCGGGAGGGGGAACGGGCGCGGAGTGACGGTGATCCGTCTCCCGTCGGCTTCAAAGGTGCAGCTGACGGTCTCCGAGGAGATGATCTCGATGTTTCGCTTCCCAAGCGTGCACCCGCTCCCGAGCTGGACCCCGTCTGCCAGGCAGGACTGCGGGGGCACCCCGGCACAGCGGACCTCGGCCTTCATCCGGAACGGGTCGTCGCAGAAGTTACCCCGTATATACTTCCCGATCCGGTACCCGAGGACGATATAGGGCCCCAGATGACCGTGGAAAGCGGCAAGGTCGGCTACGGAGAAGTCATTTTCGATATTATAGTATTTGCAGTGGCGGTGGGTCTCTGCATCCATAGAGTATCATCCGTAGGGATAATATTTAATAATTGTTTATTCAGACTACGTATGAAATAAGCGTCGCTATTTCTCACCAAGGTCAGGTGTTTTTCCAATGTACAACCTGGAGCGATCATACAGGACGGCTGGTGAAGGATGACCGAAACGCACGAGGTCCACGGCGTCATGGATGCAGAGGAATACGACCATCTCATCAGGGCCATCGTGCCCGGTCAGCCTCTCCTCCTTGCCACCATCATCGATTACCTGCCTCCTCACCCACGGCGGATTCTTGAACTTGGCTGCGGAACCGGGATCCTCACCGCGATGATCCGGGAGGAGTATCCCGACGCGAAGATAACCGGGATCGACCTCTCACCGGAGATGCTGACGGCTGCAACGGCAAAACCCGATCTTGCCGGGGTCGAATTTCTTGCACAGGACCTGCGGGATGCGTGGCCGACTGATCGCTACGATGCAATCGTCACCTCCCTTTGCCTCCACCACGTCTCAAAGGAGGACCGGGTTATGGTCGCCCGTCGGGCTTTGCAGGCGCTTTCGCCCGGTGGCCGGTTTATCTGCGGGGACATCTTCCGGGCCGGAGACGACCGGGAAGAGCAGATGCAGAGGGAGATCTGGTGCCGGGGCATGAAGCGGGGAGGAGCTTCCGACGACGTCATCCGGGGAATGGTGGCACAGCGGGAGAAGCACATATCTACGTTCACCACGGTATCGGAGTTCCGGGAGATACTGGTGGAGTCGGGATTCGGTCGTGCGGCTGTGCCGTTCACCTCGGGCTTCGTGGGCCTGGTGGTGGGGTTTGCAGGAGATCCTGAGAGGGTTTGACAAAAGAGGGGGCACTGCCCATAGGGATTGTATCGCCCATCCGCGGACACTTACATGTCACAGGCGGAGACTGCCGTACGCTCCCGGCCCGGGGTGCAAGGCTCTGCCGTGAGCCCGACCGCTCAGTGATACGAAAGAAGGGCATGGAACCGGCGCTGCCCGATCGTTCAGGAATTTGCCCCGGTATGACTTCCATCTTTTCGGCTGCGCAACCAGAAGCGGTCGTGCACCGCATCTCAAACGGTAGGGCGCCGTCCCGCGACTGCCTCCGAAAAAAAAGATTTGGATAGGACGTGCAGCAGAACGCCGGGATTGGACATGGGTTGAGGCGACAGGTGAATATGGTTCGAAGTATTCTGAGGGTATGTCAGCCCTCAGCATAAGTAACACTTAATGAGATAAATATATTACTAATTACACAGAATTTGATTTACTGTAGCATCGTTGCAGAAATGACCGCACTTCTCCTGACAGTGCTCGGGGAGCGGGTCCGCATCGAGCTCTTTGCATCCCTCGTGCAGCCCGGCCGCCGCAATCGCAAACAATCAATCTTAATACGCCCTCGCACCACCGGATAACTATATGAAGGATCTCCAGCACATCGCCAGCTCTCCTGTTCTCGGGGGATTCACGGCGATCCGTGAGGAGGCGGCATGACAATCACACCCTACACCCCGGAGCCGCTGCCCCCGGACGGCATCGACTGGGAGGCCCATATCCCGCAGATAGCGTCGGCGAACCGTGCCCTCGCCCGGTACGACGGCATCCTCCAGGCGATCCCGAAGCCTCGCCTCCTGCTCTCCCCGCTCCTGACGCAGGAGGCGGTGCTCTCCTCAAGGATCGAGGGAATACAGGCGTCGCTTGAGGACGTCCTGCGGTTCGAGGCGAACCCGGGGGAACGGATCAACGATAAGGCCCTTGCCGACATCCAGGAGGTCATCAACTACCGGGAGGCGCTGAACGTTGCGGTCGAGGCCCTCAAGACCCGGCGGCTGGATGCAGCCCTCGCCTGCGACCTGCACCGCATCCTGCTCGCCGGCAGCCGGGGCATGGACCGGGAGCCGGGATGCATCCGCACGGTCCAGAACTTCATCGGCCGGGACGCGCATATCGAGCACGCGATCTTCGTCCCGCCGGCACCGGAAAGCGTTCCCGGGGCGCTCGAGGACTGGGAGGCCTACCTGCACAGTGAGGAGAAAGACGTCCTCGTCCAGCTCTCCGTCCTGAAAGCACAGTTCGAACTCATCCACCCGTTCTGCGACGGCAACGGCCGTATCGGGAGAATGCTCGTCCCGCTGATCATGTACGAGAAGGGACTGATTGCAAGCCCCATGTTCTACATAAGCGCCTACCTCGAGCGGCACCGGCCGGTCTACTACGAGCGTCTGCTCGCAGTCTCCCGGGACAGGGACTGGAACGGCTGGATCGGGTTCTTCCTCCACGCCATCGAAGAGCAGGCGGGGACAAACGGCCGGAAAGCAAAGGCAATCCTCGATCTCTACGACGAGATGAAACGAACGGTGCCGGAGGTGACCCGGTCGCAGTACGCCGTCGCCGCGATCGACGCACTCTTCGCGACGCCGATCTTCATCCCATCCGAGTTTTACGAGCAGACAGGGATACCGAAGAAGACGGCAAACCGGCTCCTCCAGCAACTCCGGGAACAGGAGATCATCGCCGTCATCGCCGAGGGCGGGGGACGGCGTGCCACGACCTACGCTTTTTCGCGCCTGATCGCCATCACCGAGGGAGACCGGTTGTGAGTATTCAGGTATCTGCAAACCCGGTTGCGCATATCAAAACCCCGATCAGGTATACGTAAACCGTATTCCCGGGAGCGTTTGCGGGTCATCCACGATCCGCAACGACATTTGTGGGCCACAAAGTGCATAATATGACCCAAAAAAATATTTGTGGGACACTGGTGACGGACAACGATCGAACCCGGCCGGCGGCAGGGATGGCGGCATGAGCGCGGGAACGGGACGACCGAAAGCGAATCTTTTCGATCCCGGAAGATAGAGATCTACCATGGATGAAGAGACTGCCGCGATGCTCGACTATGTCAGGACGGCGCTCCGCGAATCAGGGGCGCACGGGTTCGACCATACCGGGAGGGTCGTGCGCCTCTCGGAAGAGATCGGTGCACGCGAAGGCGCCGATATGGATATCCTCATCCCGGCCGCGTTATTCCACGACATCGCCCGGCCGCTCGAGGAGAGAACGGGCGCTCTCCACGAAGAGGAGGGGGCGAGGATGGCAGAGGCGTATCTGCGCTCCATCGGCTACCCAGAAGACCGCATCGCCGCCATCGCCCACGCCGTCCGGGCGCACCGCTACAGCACCGGGATCGACCCCGCTACCCTCGAGGCCCGGGTGCTCTCCGACGCGGACAAACTCGACGCGATGGGCGCGGTCGGGATCGCAAGGACATTCATGCAAGCCGGAGAGCGGGGCGGAGGGATCCCGGACGCGGTCGATCACATCCGGGCAAAACTGCTCAACTTAAAGGACCTCATGTACACGAAGACCGCCCGGGAGATCGCCGCCAAAAGACATGCGCTCCTCGTCGCGTTCCTCGCGGCCCTGGAGGAGGAGTGCGTTCCCGCACAATAAAGAAATAATTAACAATTCTCCGGGAAGGTCCCTCTCATGGATACCCGCATAATCCTCTCATTCTTCATCAGCGCCGTACTCGCCGCCGCTGCCATCCTCCTCGCGACCGGCATCCCGGTTCCGGGCCCCGCCGCCCCGGAGGAGCCGACCATCCTCGCCGGGGTCCCCGACGTCCGGCAGGCGGAGTATTACTCCTGTGGTGCATCATCGATGCAGGCGGTGCTCTCCTACTGGGGCCTCGACGCCTTCGAGACCGACCTCCGCATCTACCTCAACACCACCCCCGTCCACGGGACCTACCCCTGGGATATGGTCCGGGTGGCAAGAGACCTCGGCCTTGAGGCGGAGTGGAAAGACAACCTCACCATCGCCGACCTCGAGGCCTCGATCCGCGATGGCGTCCCGGTCATCATCGACGGCCAGCGCTTCAGGGAGGCGAACAAGACCTGGGAGGAGTCCTGGGCGGTGGGCCACTACATGGTCGTGATCGGGGTGGACGACCGCTCCGTCTACATCGAAGACCCCGCCATCCTCGGGACGAGGCTCGTCATGGACCGCGACGAGTTCGTGCAGTCCTGGCACGACTACCTGGCCGAGCTCCCCTACGGACCGGAGTCGCCTAAGTACCACGGCATCGGGGTCTTCATCCGGGGCGAAGCGCCTGCGGAGCGGCCGGCGTTCGTCACCTGGGACGTGCCTCCGGCCTGGGTGCCGGAGGCGCCGCTGCCCTGAGCGGAAGTATGATCACCACCCTGGCCTCCAGGGTTCGGCTATCATCCTCATCGGAAAATGGGGGCAGAGGACACCCTCTCCCCCGGTACGAGCGGCAGGCCTCCCGCCGGCATCGGACCCTGTTGCAAGGGAGGTTCGTCATGCTCAGATCCAATGCAAGGGTGCCGTCCGACGGGAGAGTCCTCAGGGAGCTTCAACTTGCAATCTTTCCGGGTCCTCGGATACTTCTTCTACGGACCGGCGAAGCAGAAGGCGTATCTGGACAATTTTCTCCTTCCGGGGAATCCTCGATGATGAATAGGATCGAACCTATCAATAGGGCAGAGAGACCGAGCAGGAGAATCAGCGGTGCGAGAGTGAGGAGCATCGCCGAAGAGAGGCACGCCTTCCTTGCCGCATTCGTTACGACCCTGAGCGGTGAAACGCATACTCGCGGCCGTTAGAGTTACACCAGTTCATGCCGCCTGAGAAATTCCCGGATCTTTCTCGACTCGATCCAGCCCTGGTCGAGCTGCCGGATGTACTCGTTGATCCGCCTGACCTCATCCTGGATCACTCTGGTCGCCTGTTCATCCTCGAGCAGGTATGACATTCCAAGAATCACCTGGAGCGGCTGACGGATGTGGTCACCGAGGATCGCGAACTGCTCGATGTTCTGCTCGATCCGATCGAATGCCTCCTTCCGAGCCTGCTCGAGTTCTTGCTGCAGGGTGATGTCGCGCAAAACGATCGCCACCCTGCGGGTATCCTCCCGCTCACCCGGGATCGGGAAGAGGATAATCTCAAGGATCGTTCCAGGACGCTTATCGATGTACCGGTAGGGTTTACCCGCAGTGAGGGCATGCTCGATCGCATCCCGCCGTGCCGCCGCCAGTTCCGGCGGGAAGAGGTTGTACAAGCACGTCCCGACGAGTTCATCTACGTTTTTGTTAAATCGTGCCGCCATTACCTCGTTTAAGGCAAGGATGGTCCCACGATGATCGATAAGCATGGCTGCGTCGGGCGTGGCGTCCAGGAGCGCCCGGAACTGCTCCTCAGCCTTCCGACGCTCGGTGACGTCGTGGACGATGGAATGCAGGAGCACCCGGCCATGGATGACAACCCGACCACTGTAAAGATCTACATCGCGGATCTGACCGTCTGCCAAGCGATGACGGGATGAATAATGCTGTCCTTCGCTGACCGCGGCCTTCTGAAGCTCGTCCAGCACCGCTTCCGGTTCGAGGGTGTTGAGATCGGTGATCCGCATCGAGGTGAGGGTCTCGAGCGGGTAGCCGTAGTAGGCGCTCGCCGCAGGATTTGCGTCAACGATGGCACCGGTCCCGGGATCTACGATCATCATGACCGCGTGGCTTGTGGTGAAGATGCTCCGGAAACGTTCTTCGCTCTCTGCGAGGGCAGCCTCGGCTCTGACGCGGTCGGTGATATCGGTGATGTAACCCTCGATCATATCGACCCCGCCCCGGGAACCGGAAACTCCCCGTCCCTGCTCCCAGACCCACCTCACCTCGCCTGTTGCTGTGATCAGGCGGTACGTCATCTGAAACGGCCTCCCCTCCGCAAGCCCGGATGTGACCTCCCTCCAGACCCGCTCACGGTCATCGGGGTGGATGAGGTCACCATAAGCGACCTTGCGGTTGCCAATCAGGTCCTCCGGAAGATAACCGGTGACCCTCTCCGCTCCTTCGCTGACGAACTCCATCGTCCAGCTGCGTTCTATCCTGCATCGGTAGGCCATCCCCCGAAGATTGCTCAACAGCGTGGAAAGCTGCCGTTCGCTCGTTGTGAGCGCCTCGATAACCCGGCTCCATTCGGTAACGTCGAGCAAAGTCCCACAGATGCCGTATACCTGTCCGTTGTCATATTTCATCGGCATAACCGCCAGATCAAAGGTGCGAACGGCTCCGTTGATGGTGAGGAGCAGTTTACTCCTCGCTGCCTCCCCGGTCTCCAGAACGCGAGATTTGAGCCTGGTCAGCCGTGAGGCATCCTCGGGGCAGAAGAGGTCGGCATCTGTCTTCCCGGGGGCGAAATCCGGGAGGAGGACGGGGCCTTCAGGACTGCTGACGCGGAGATAGCGGAGTTCACAGTCCTGGGTGAAGATGACCATGGGGGATTCTTCATGGGCGCTCAAGGCGAGGTCGGCATCACCCTTACCGGTGTCATGAAAGACAAGGAGCCGGAGTGCGGGAGTAGTGGTCTTGATAGTACTCGTGGTGATGGATATCCGCCGGACACCCGTCCCCGGGATCAGGATATTGAGGAGGAGCGACGGGGGGCACATCTCATTGTGGAGGAGGGCAATGACCTCTCTGAGTGCTCCTTCCTCCGTCAACAGTGGTCCAAGATACTGCTGGATGACCCAAGAAGCATCTGCTCCGAGAAGATCTTCCTCGGTCGCATGAAAAAGGCTCTGTATCGGGAGATTAGCCTGCACGATCGTTAGGGTGGCGTCAACGATGAGGATACCATCGCCCTCTACCAGGCTTGAGGGCGAGGCCTTATCCTCACGTGCAGGTTTCGTTGGTATCATGGGAGTCTGGTTGTGCGACTTGACAGGAGGTAGTCCCCGCCGAGGTATCAATATAGTTACTCCCACGACTCATAAATCTGGCTGACACCCCACCACCATCCCAACTTTCGGGCATGAGCACAGCCTGCCGTTCCCGTTCACCGCAGCCTGCAGGACTCCTCGTAGGATCTCTTGCAGTCCGGACAGAGCACCCGGGCCTTCTCAAGGTCGGGATAGTTCTCCTCGGTAATCTCGTCACAGGCCGCTCCGCAGATCTCGCACCAGTACTCTTTCGTCTCCGCCTTCTCATCGCCTTTCAGTTTACGCTTCATGCACTCATCCTCCAGGTTCTGGGTTGCCCGGATACCCGGGTGAGTGTCGCTCACTCTAATCCGTCATCATGCTTTCGTCTCACCACTCACCAATTCCAGTAAGATCAAGCGCCATCTTCCAGAACCGATCCTGGGTTTTGGGATCGAGGGCAAGGGAAGATGGCTGGGTCCACCGGTTCTCCTCGAAGTACCTGCCGCTCACCTTCCCTGCATCCGGCGAGAGAGCAAGGTATGTCTCCACCTCGGCTCCTCTCTCCGGCGGGGAACCGTTATTCTGTTCGCGAATATAGGCCCGAAGGAGTTTTGTGTCGATCACCCCGGGATGGAGGCAGTTTGCAGTCACTCCCGTCCCCTCGAGGACGCGGGCAGCCTGGATGGTGAAGGCGATGATGCCCACCTTCGATACGGCGTAGGCATCATAGGGGTCGTAATTCGAAAAGCCCGGGAGGTTCCCCCAGTCGACGGACCCCACGCCACGGTGTGCAATCGATGCAACGTTTACAATCCTTGCCGGGGCACTCCTCCGAAGGAGGGGAAGGAGTTCATGGGTGAGCAGGACCTGCGCAAGGTAATTCACGGCGAACGTCATCTCGATCCCATCCGGCGAAACCTCCCGTTTCGGCATGAAGACTCCGGCGTTGTTAATAAGGACGTCAAGCCGATCATGCTTCTTCGCGATATCCTCCGCAAGTCTTCGGATCCGATCCTGTACCGAGAGATCGGCGATATAGAGGCTCAATCGGTCGGATCCCGTGGCCTCCTTCAGTTCTGCAAGGACTCGTTCGCCCTTCTCATGGTTTCTGCCGTGCAGCAGTACATAATGATCCAATGAAGCCAGTGCGCGTGCGGTTGCCTTCCCGATGCCGTCCGTCGAACCCGTAACCAGTATAGTCTGTCCAGCCATGTGGCCGTTTTCATGCCCGATCCCTACTTGAAAGTAGTGGTGCGGCAGAGTGGTGCGCCCCTGAAACGGATGGCAGATGATCAGGTATGCACCAGGTGGAATGCACCAAAAAGATCGTGATTTTTCTGAATGTGGTGCGTGTCAAATCAAAAAGGTGATATTCTGCACCACATACGTGTACATATGGTGCGATATTCGGTCACGATGGATGACGATCTCGTCACGCAGATCGATAGGATACGCGAACCCCGGGGTATGTCCCGGTCCGAATGGCTCAACGAACTCTGCAAGACGTACTTCAATGGTGCATCCGGAAGCGGGGTCAAGGCCGCTGTCCCTGTGGGAGCGCCGCTTGCAAGCGCCTCGGGGCCAAACATGACAGATTACGATGCTGCCTGCGCCAATTTTAAGATCGATGTTCCGGAATATTTCAACTTCGGCTACGACGTCATCGATCGGTGGGCCGAGATAGATCGGAACAAACTGGCGATGATCTGGGTCGACCAGGAGGGGAATGAGAAGAAGTACACGTTCCGTGACCTTCGGTACCTCTCCAACGGGGCTGCAAACATCCTCATCAAGTACGGCATCAAGAAGGGCGACCGGGTCATGCTGATGCTGCCCCGGGTACCTGAGTGGTGGATCTTCGTCATTGCGCTCATTAAACTCGGCGCGGTCTTCTGCCCCTGCCCAACGATGCTGACGCCAAAAGACCTCAAATACCGAGTGCAAGCCGGTAAATTCCGGATGATCATCACGAACTGCGAGAATGCTGAAAAGGTCGATGAGGTCGCAGACGCTTGCCCGTTGCTTGAGACCCTCTTCCTCGTGGACGGAGAGCGGGAGGGCTGGGTAAGCTACCCGCACGAACTCGAGTACCCAGCACCAGTATCGCACCACACCGTCAGCATGCCGATCTCGAAGAAGACGAAATCGACCGATCCCATGCTGATCTACTTTACGTCGGGCACCACCGGCCAGGCCAAGATGGTGCTGCACGACCACAGCTACCCGCTCGGGCACATTATTACCGCGCAACTATGGCACGACCTGCATCCGAACGACCATCACCTGACGTTCTCGGATACCGGGTGGGCGAAGTGCGCCTGGGGCAAGATCTTCGGCCAGTGGATCGTCGGTGCCTGCATCTTTGTCTATGATATTCGGGGGAAGTTCAGCGCGACCGAACTTTTGCCGCTGATCGAGAAGTATGAGATTACAACGTTCTGTGCGCCGCCGACGGTCTACCGGATGCTGATCCTCGCGGATCTCGATAAGTTCGACTTCCGGTACCTGCGGCACTGCTGTAGTGCCGGGGAGCCGCTCAACCCCGAGGTGATCCGCGTCTGGAAAGAAGGCACCGGGCTGCCGATCTATGAGGGCTACGGCCAGACGGAGACCGTCTGCTGCATTGCCACGTTCCCCTGCATGAAGCATAAGGCCGGATCCATGGGCAAACCGGTCCCCGGCTGGCATATCGAACTTCACGACGACGAGGGAAAACCGGTTGGCGTCGGCGAAGAAGGGCGCATCGCGATCAAACTCGATCCCCGGCCGGTCGGACTCTTCGTGGAGTACCTGGACAACCCCGAGGCAAATAAGGAAGCGTTCCAGAATGGGTTCTACTACACCGGCGATAAAGCCTACATGGACGAGGATGGCTACTTCTGGTTCGTTGGGCGCAGCGACGACGTCATCAAGTCTTCCGGCTACCGGATCGGGCCGTTCGAGGTCGAGAGCGCGCTCATGGAGCACCCGGCCGTCCAGGAGGCAGCGGTTGTCGGGTCGCCGGACCTCATCCGGGGGATGATCGTCAAGGCCTTCATCATCCTAAAACCGGGCTACCAGCCATCTGAATCGCTGGTCAGAGATATTCAGGCTCATGTCCGGAACACCACCGCTCCGTACAAGTATCCTCGAGCAATCGAGTTTGTCGAGAGTCTTCCAAAGACCATCTCAGGAAAGATCCAGCGCAACATCCTGCGTGACCAGGAAATGCGCAAGCACG
Source organism: Methanoculleus sp. DTU007 (assembly GCF_001512385.1). NCBI lineage: Archaea > Methanobacteriati > Methanobacteriota > Methanomicrobia > Methanomicrobiales > Methanomicrobiaceae > Methanoculleus > Methanoculleus sp. DTU007. The sequence goes on from NZ_LFRO01000009.1 coordinate 53,310, forward strand.
CGAACGGGAACTGAGGAGTTCCCATTTATTTTTACTCAGAAAGGGGTATTCATGAAAATCTAGGGCAGGAAAGATGCCGGTTCATACCGTCACCCTGCCGCTACGCCGCCGACCCCGGAGGAAATGAGGGTAAAAAGGGTCGGCCGCCAATCTGCCCGCGGTTCTCGTATTTAGCAGATCTTCTCGATGAAGTTCTCGAGGATCCGAAGGCCGACTGCGCCGCTCTTCTCCGGGTGGAACTGGACACCGTAGGCAAGCCCGCTATTGACGGCGGACGCGAAGGAGTGGATGTAGTCGGTGCTTGCAAGGGTATGCTCCGGTGCAGCCGCTGCGTAGTAGGAGTGGACGAAATAGACGTACTCCTCCCTGCGGAGCCCATCAAAGAGTGCTGTATCCTGCCGGATCTCGATGGTGTTCCAGCCCATGTGAGGTACCTTCTCCCCGGCGGAGGGGGGGAAGCGCTTGACGTCTCCCGGCACGAGCCCAAGCCCTCTGTGGATGCCGTGCTCCTCGCTTCTGTCCATGAGCATCTGCATCCCCAGGCAAATCCCAAGAAGCGGCGTATCCTTTGCGGCAGAAAGGACGGTCTCTTTGAGATCGCCAAGCATCTCCATCCCCTCGCGGAACGCCCCGACGCCCGGGAGAACGATGCCATCGGCTGCCGCAATCACCTCCGGGTCCGCCGAGATCACCGCCGCCGCTCCTGCCCTCTCTAGGCCCCGAAAGACGCTTCGGAGATTGCCGAGCCCGTAATCAATTATAACTATCTGCTTCTTCATCCGCATCTCCCCGCTTCCGCCACAGCCCCTTCTCGATCCAGTCATCGGGGAGGCCTTGCTTCTCCTGCCATCCGGCGAGTTTCTCGCGCCACATCGCCAGGAGTTCTGGGTGCGCCTCTTCGATGATCTCAAATGTTGCAAGGTCGCTTGAGGGGCACATGAAACACCCGATACGGTCGAGCCCCCGCTCGTAGAGGCGGTTGTAGGGCGCCTTCTCCCGGAAGATGTAGAGCCAGACGTGCATCGCCGTCCAATGCTGGATTGGGGCCGCCGAGAGTTGTTGCGGGACATGAACGTTCTGCCAGACCCGCTTGCTCTGCATCCGCTTCACCGACTCATACTTTCGCTGCCCGATGAACGTGAGGCACTCACCCCAGTTCTCGTCGATCAGGCGCCCGACAGGGTGAAGCTTGCAGACCTTGCAGCACCAGCGGTAGTCGACGGCCGGCGGGCCGTTCCTCTCAAACTCGCTCCAGAACGTCTCCACATCGGAGATCCGGAGAACAGTAAGTCCATAGCGTTCCGCTACGGCCTCCACATTCTCATAGGTCTCGGGGAACTCAAGCCCCGTATCGGCAAAGAGAAGCGGGACCGGACCGAGGGCTTTCTGTACGAGGAGCAGCGTTGCGAGGCTATCTTTTCCGCCGGAGTAAGAGATTGTGGGCTGCCTGGGGTTCTGTTCTGCAACATCCCGTATGAACTTGACGCTCGCGGCTTCGTGCTCCGCAAGGACCTGTTCGTTTGCCCGAACAGCATCCTCCCATGTCGCTTTTCCCGGAACGCAGACCGATGGGACATTTTTGCGGGTCCGGACAACAGTCCCACGCTCCATCGTCGCGGCGGTGGCGGCGTCGACTCTCGCCCTGCCCACGCCGATACACTCTCCGGCCCGCGTCAGGATGAAGACTTCGTCGCCCTCGCTGACAGAAGGATCGATCGAGACGAGGCCCGGCGCAAGGAGGCTCGCACCGCTGTCCCGGATGGAGGGGACTGCACCATCGTCGACGACGACGAAGCGCTTCGTCGGCCTCAGGTACGCCGCGGCAGCAGGACGCGGAAGAGGTTCCCAGCGCCGGGCCTCGGGGAGATAGCGAATCGCCCCCACGACCGCGCCGCCGAGGACGATCTCATCCATACGATCTTCAGAAGGGACTTTGTTTAAGAGTGCGATATGACCATCCGGTATCAGTGGCGCTCCGAAATGGTCGGAGAATATGCGGTTGATCCGCTCGATATCGTCGGGAAACGCAGGCCGGGCGTCTCCTGGCGGTGTGACGGCGACCGGGCGGGTCGAGGCGCCGCAGGCGCAGGTCCCGGAGAGCACCGGAGCGTGGCAGGAATCACACCATCGAAGCAGGATCTTTCCAAGATAAAGGCGTGGCATTTGCATATTCGTTGGAGAGAAATGAATAAATATCTTGGTGCGTATATGGTCCGTTCTGCAAAGTCCCTCTAATGGCAGGGATCCTATCTGAGAGGGACCGTTCTTTGTGCACCGGGAAACCCCGGATCGTATCCCGCTTGCTCGAAACCCGGTATGCCGGGTGCAGCGGACGGCGGGTGCATACGCTTAAATATATCCTTGCTGTATAGTACTATCATGTTCAATCATGTAGAATATGATCCGGCATAGGTATGCCAGCGATTCTACATCGGCAAAAAGAGATGAGCGCATGTACCGGGTGATTCCGTGACCCCCCGCCAGCTGGCTACAAACGTTCGAGGTGCACTACCAGGCTGCCCTGTCGGGATAACCATCGATAGGGCTCCAGATCCAGCGTCTGCTGGGCCTTCAGCACCGAAGTATGGGGTGGTCGAGTGCGGCTTCTTGGTCGCGAATCCCGGATAGGAGAGATGGAGTGAGAGATGTGCATGAGAACAGGCTTGCTTTTGCAGCCATTGGAATCATCGTTGCTCTAGTTCTTGGATCTTATGCAATGTACGGCAATCCGACACCTGCCGGGGCATTCCTCGGATGTACAGCCATCGTCGTAGGGATTGCCCTGCTGACCTTCGCTTCAGGTACTGCGGTACCCTCGGTGCGAGTTGCGGGGAAGACGTTGCGGAAGACCGAGATCCTGGGGCTGCTCATCTTCATCTTCATGGCAACCATCATGCTCGTAGTCGGGATGGCGCTCTTCTACGACTGGCTCGCCGAACCGACCCCGGCTTCCGGGGAGGCCCCTATCGAGCTCGGACCGATAGCGGGAGTTCTCCGGATAGCCGGCGAGGTCCCGCTCATGGCGTTCGTGATAGGTGTTGAGGTGATCGGGGCAATCTCTCTGATTGCGCTCTATGTGGCCTCCAGACTCGGGCACCGGACATAAGGCTCATCTCTGCCCCGCCCCGGCGATCTCCTCGATCGCCCATAATAGTGCCTTTTTGTGCGCCTCCCTCTGCTTCCTGCAGCCGCAGAAGGACAAAGAGAATTATTTTCTCTCAATATTCTTGAGTTCGCATCGTCATCCCCGTAAATGCCGCCAATCGCTCTTTCGAGATTCTTTCAGCGCCATCCCGGAGAGCGGCGTTAGTGACCCAGGACAGCCATTGAGACGCCCGGGCCACCAGGGCGATGACGGGCACGATCTCCAGCCTCCCTGCCCACATGACGATGACAGAGAGCCGCTTTGCTGCCTGCGGTAATCCCGAAGGATGCGGAAGAGAAGAGTTTTTATGAGGGCCCATTCATGCGCCCGATGCAAATCTCCAGCCGTATATCATGCGCATACCCGCACGGTAATCTATTGCAGTCAGATCCGCGGTCATCGTCGGGCTTGTGGGTACTCGAAGCTGAAAAGATCCGGCAACCAGGTTCGGCGTCAAAGCAATAAGTTCTGGCTCAATTAAATTTATTCTATCAAAAATATATTGATACTGATTTCACCTGTTCCTGCAGATGATGGTCACCATCTCACTATGCCTTCAGAGCGGCCCATGGTTCACCGGTTGCCCGGCAAGCTGACCGGAGGAGCGGACGCCCGATCCACCCCGGGCCCGTACGGACCAATCTCACCACACCAATTGCGTGAGCGCAAGAGCGAGCAAAGAGATGCAGAAGACCGAGCAATGCCAGAAAGGGAGATGTTACATGGATAACTTGCGCAACGAGCCATTGGATAGACTCCAGCAGTTGATTCAAGATGCTCTTCCCACGCCCAACAGTCAACTGCAAGAGAGGCTAAAAGCAGGCATCGAGGCTCTGCTCGCCGAGAACCGCGATCTTGCCGCCCGGGCAGAACGCGAGCATAACGCACTCCTCGCCGCCATAGGAAGGCGGGGGATAGTCTACGATGCTGCCGGAAAAGCAATCGTGGTGAGCTCCGGTGAAGGTGACCGGGTGGCCCGGGCACTCCTAGGAAGAGGAGAGGGGGGCACAGCGCTCTACTACCCCGACGGAAACCCTGTTCGACCGGAAGATCTTCCCGGCCGGCGGGCGATCGGAGGGGAACAACTGATTGATGTTCGGTTTATCCTTCACGACGGCCAAGCAGAGGAGATTTACATCTCCGTATCCGCCACGCCCATCGTGACCGGAGGGACGATATCCGGGGCCGTCGTCACCTGGCTTGACGTCACCGAGGAGGAGCGAACACGGCGCAGAGTGGAAGAGATGAACAGGCTGCTTGAGGGGTTGTTTGAGAGCCTCGGGGATATCGTCGCCGTCCAGCTGCCGGACCACACGATCCTGCGCTATAACCGTACCGGCTACGAACTGATCGGGATGAGACCGGAGGAGGTCAGGGGACGGAAGTGCTACGAACTCATCGGGAGGACCAGACCCTGCGAGTTCTGTGCAACGGACCTGGCGCTCGCGAGCAAAAAGCGGGAGGTCATCGAGAAGTTTGTGCCCGAACTCGGGCGTTACCTGGAGTGCCGTTCAAGCCCGATCCTCAATGAGCAGGGAGGGGTGGCGTTCATCGTCGAGCAACTCTATGATATCACCGACCGGAAACGCGCCGAGGAGGAGCGCCGGGAGAGCGAGGCGAC
>NZ_LFRO01000002.1:0-35309 GCF_001512385.1 Methanoculleus sp. DTU007
GGCCTGCCGATGCAGCGCTGGTGAGCGCCTGACTCGCGGAGTTGTACTTGGCCTGGGCGGCGGAGATATCCACACCCTGTGCGGATTTCTCATCGAGATCGGCCTTCAGGTCTTTGAGGCGCTGCTGCTGGGCGGAGAGAGAGCCCTGGACCTGCTCCGCGCTCACGACCTTGCGGGTCACGGAATAGGTCTTCTTCACGTCTGTATCCTGCAGGTGCTCGATCTTGGTCACCAGAACTGTCTCGCTCGTGCTCGTGGGCACGGTGCCGTGCACCTGGGCATCCAGTTCGATATTGCCCTCACCATAGGAGATATCAAACTCCGACAGGACCGGCTTCTCGGTAGTATAGATGGCAATCCCATCACGGAAGACAGTGAACCTCCATGAGGGATCCCGGAGCTCGGTGCGGAACTTAATCGTCTCGTCGCTCCCATCATCAGAGGTGAACATGCTATAGGTGAGCACGTAATGCGCTTTCACCTCCTGACCGGGTTCGAGAGTATCGCCCTCCGGGATGCTAGTCTGAGTTTTAACATCACTGATAGTCTGAGTTTTAACGTCAAAGCCTGCCGCCGATGCCGCCTGCACGGCACAGACCAGTGCCAGCAGGAGAATGATCCATCTGCTGATGTTTGCCTTCATAACGTCTCCTCACTCGAACAGCGGCTCTATGCCGTCGTCGAACATGGTCGAGCGCTTCTCTTTCGACTTCAGAACATCTTCCTTTGTAGCCTTTGCAATCTCAAGGAGCTCGGTGATCCGGGGAGCGTTCCCGATCGTCGCAAGGACCACCACCGCAGCGACGTAATCGCTCTGCACCGGGTAATCCCCACCACGCACCTCGACGCCGGCGATATTCTCCTCCACCCAGCTCTTCGATTTCTCAACGCCCTTCCGGTCCATCTCCTCGGGCGGCCCCGCGAGAAGGACCAGAGCGCGTTCAGCCGTCGAGTAATCGCATGGCAGGGTGAGACGCCCGAGCATCGCACGCCGAACAAGAGCGATGATCTTCGCCGACTTATCCTCCCCGGTCAGCACTTCCTCGGTCTTTTCCTTCTTGCGAAACAGGCCGGAGAGGAGCCCCTGACTCTGCTTCGTGCGGGGGCTGATCCTCTCGCTGATGGCGTATCCCACAGAACTGATACCCCCACCGCGGAGAGTGTTGATGATCTCGCTCGAATCCACGACCATCTCACCGACGCCCGCCCTGCCAACCTCACCTGCGCGGAAGAGCACGCCAAACCGACGGACAATCTCGTCGTTCAATCGATTATAAGCGTCTTTAACGCTCTCTCCCTCGTTCTTCCAGGCACTGTTGTCGAAAATAAAAGTGTTGTCCGCCTCGTTCACCAGCGTACTCAGGGAACGCGCTGCATTATACGAATAGAGCCTGCCTTCCTCCGGAGCCGGCAGGATGCCGATCGCATAGACCGGCTCACGGTAAATGCGCTTTAAGTGTCTGGCAAGAACCGGCGATCCCCCGGAGCCTGTCCCGCCACCAAGACCGGCGACGATGACAAAGGCATCGACATCATGCGTTCCTCGAGAATCAATAGCGTTGATGATTGAATCGATCTCATCAGCCGCGACCCGCGCGCCGGTCACGTTATCGGTCCCGACACCATGGCCTTTGACCACGGTCTGCCCGATCAGGAGCCGATCTTTGAGATCGATATTTTTGAGTCCCATCAGGTCGGTGCGCGCGGTATTCACCGCAATGCCTCTGAAACTCTGGGTCTGCATGCGTTTGTCCTGTTCTAAGAACATATCGACAATTTTGCCCCCAGCCTGACCGAACCCTATAAAGAAGACCCTCATTCAGCTTCACACCCTCATATTGACTAATTAATTATATCCACACTTATGTATAAAGACCATACATACATTATTGCCAAAAAGTCATTTATTAATTCCAGATAGGAGTGAGCGATGAAGATCTGCATTGTGGGGGGAGGTTTATCCGGTCTGGTCTCGGCTCTCGAACTCGCCGGAACGCATCAGGTGGATCTCTTCGAGAAGAGGCCCATCCCGGGCGGCTGCCTTGGTTCGTACCGGATCGGAGATTACTGGATCGAGGAGTACTATCATCATTGCTTTGCCGGCGATGTCAGCCTGCTTGATCTCTTTGACAGATTACAGGTGACCGATAGGCTGGAATGGCTCCGAGGGTCCACCGGCTACTACGTCGATGGGATCGTTCACCCGCTCACCACCCCAATCGAGATCCTTCGTTACCCCCACCTCACACTCACCGAAAAGGCCCGCCTCGGCCTACTGACCTTGCGTTCACGGAGGCTTGATGTATCTGCGCTTGATGGCATTACTGCAAAGGAATTCATCCTGGAGAACCTCGGTCCCGGGATCTATGCCTCATTCTTCGAGCCGCTCCTAAAGAGCAAGTTTGGGGACCGTTGCGATGAGGTCTCTGCAGCCTGGCTCATATCCCGCATAGCCATCCGATCGGACAGGGGCGCAGGAGGCGAGCGCCTGGGATATCTAAAAGGAGGCTTCCAGCAATTCGTTGCACGGCTTGTAGAAGAAGCAACGAGAAAGGGCGCCTCGATCATGCTTGATACGCCCGTCAAAGAGATCCGGCGGAAGGGAGACGGCTGGGTCGTAGACGGGAGCGCTTACGACTGTGTCATATCGACTGTCCCCCCGCAGGTGACTGCAGAATTGGCCAATGTTGATATGAATCCGGTACCGTATCAGGGCGCCGCTTGCATGACTCTCGCTCTCGACCGGGATGTGACCAATGGCATATACTGGCTGAACATGAAAGATACAGCCCCCTACGGTGCTGTGGTCTCACACACCAACTTCGCCCCGCTCTCTTGGTATGGCGAACATATCGTTTATCTTGCATCGTACTTTACAAAGCGCCTCCCGGAGGGATTCGAGCAGTCAATGCTTCGCGATTTCTGCAGACGGTTCTCCGTCAGCGAAGACGAGGTGCACTGGCACCGGCTTGCCGTGGACCCATACGCAGGCCCGATCTACACAACAGGTCTTCGGGATCGTCTGCCGGCCTACGAAGAGCATGGGCTCTATCTTGCCGGAATGTTCAGCCCGCCGAACTATCCTGAGCGGAGCATGAATGGATCGGTCATCGCCGGGCAGGAAGTGGCAAAGAGAGTTCTTGCGAGGTACCCGGATGCGTGAGATCGAGGTAACTGCCGTCCTGCCGGTCTACAACGATCTCGCGGCGCTTAAGAGGGCTATACCAGAGTCGCTGGAGGCACTCGAGACAATCGCACCGGGGAGGTTTGAACTCATCGTCGCTGAGGACGGGAGCACCGACGGGAGCACTGAGTTCGTACGGGAATACGAGGCGAAAGATTCCCGGGTCCGACTTCTGCATAGCGACGAGCGGCTCGGACGAGGCCGGGCGCTTAACCGTGCGTTCGCCGAAGCGTCGGGATCGATCGTCTGCTACTACGATGTCGACCTCGCAACCGATATGCACCACCTCGCCGAGCTGATCGGGGCCATTCGGGATGGCTACGATATCGCAACAGGCTCCCGCCTCCTTCCAGAGAGCGATATCACCCGAAGCGGCGGGCGAGAGATTGCAAGCCGGGGCTACAACCTTCTCGTACGGACGATCCTCGGAAGTTCTCTCCACGATCACCAGTGCGGGTTCAAGGCGTTCCGGCGTGAACGGCTTCTCGCCCTGCTGCCTTCCGTGACCGCCGATCACTGGTTCTGGGATACCGAGGTTTTAGTGCGCGGGCAGAGGAGCGGCTACCGGATATGCGAGTTTCCCATACAATGGCGGCAGGGCGAGGGGACGACGGTGCGTAGAAAGGATGTAATCGAGATGGGAACAGCGATCGTGCGTCTCTGGTGGAGACTCCATGTGGAAAAAAATTAGCGCGATTGTCATCCCCACCCTGGTCGCAGTCGGGATCGTCGCCTACATGCTCTACCGTGTCTGGGATGACCTCCTGCTGACGCTTGAGCACGCCGTGATGCCCTTCCTCTTTGCCGCCATCGGGATCTGTGTTGCTGCTTGGATCCTTCGGGGGCTGCGCTACCGGTTCATACTGCAGGGGCTCGATATTAGAAAGAACCTCGGGTTCTCGACCGCCTGTATCTTCATCTCGCAGACGGCGAACCTCATTGTCCCCGCACGGCTCGGCGATCTTGTGCGGATGTTCATCCTCAAGCATGAGGACGACGCCACCTACTCACAGGGCTTCTCATCACTCGTCGTCGAGCGTGTCTTTGATATCCTCATGATCACAGTGCTTGGTGCCCTCGCACTCCCGTTCATCCTGGCAGTTCTCGCTGTCCCCGACTGGTTCGTCACGGCCATCGTCATCCCCCTCGCCGCAGGAGGAATCTTCTTTCTTGTGCTCCTCGGATCAGGGCGGGTAAAGTCCGAGAACAGGATCATCGTTGTCATTCAGAGGATGCTTGATGAGGTGAAGCAGGCCTCCCTCAACCCGCGGGCTCTCATCGCGCTCAGCGGGTCCTCGCTTCTCATATGGTTCGTCGATGTACTGGTCTGCTTTGCGGTCGTTCTGATGTTCCAGGAGCCGGTTCCATTCGGTGTCGTCATTCTTGCGATCGTCATCGGCAACCTCGTCAAAGCCGTTCCGATCACTCCGGGCGGGGTGGGGACGTACGAACTCGCTCTCGCACTAACCTTCGGACTTGCAGGAACACCGGCAGTCACGGCGACGTTGATCGCGGTCATCGACCACCTGACCAAGAATCTGGTCACGCTTATAGGGGGCGTCGGATCGATCTATTACTTCGGCGACTGGTCGATGGACCTCTTAAAGAAAGCCTTCAACCGCGAGATTGAGAAGGAGGATACGTTTGGCGGGTGAATTTTTCGTTCATGTGCTGCTCTGGCTTGCCGTAATCAAACTGCTCCAACTTGCCATCTGGCCGATCCTTGACCGCACCCTTGGCAACCTCGCGGCCGCCGCTGCGTATCCGGCGTCGGTCCTCCTCTTCACGTTTGTCTCCTGGTACTGCTGCCTGTTAGGCCTTCCAATTATTCTTGCCCTTCTTCCGTTCGTCGCTGTGATCGTCTACGCTGGAGCACGGCGATTCTACACGCAGGAGCGCCTGCGATCAGGGCTTTCATGGGACCTTCTCTTCCTGGTCCCGTTCCTCTTCATGCTTGAAGTGCGCTGGATCAACCCGACCATCTCCTATGCCGAGAAGTTCATGGACCACGCAATCCTCGCGTCGATCATGCGCGAGCCGGTCGTGCCGCCGCTCGATCCCTGGTATGCCGGAGGGACGCTGGATGTCTATTATTACATCGGCTACTGGATGACCGGGGCGCTTGGGCTTACGGCCGGGGTGCCGTCGACGGTCACGTTCAACCTCGCCCTTCCGACGGTACTTGGCCTCGCCGTCGTCTCGCTCTACGCCCTAGGGCACCTTCTCCTCGATCGCCACCAGTGGCTTCCGGTGCTTGCTCTCTTCATCCCGAACCCTTCCGCGATCTATCACATCCTGATCGGAGACACGTGGTTCGACGTCCTCTGGATGAGCACACGGACGATCACAAACACCATCAACGAGTACCCGATCTTCTCAATGCTCTGGGGCGATGTGCACCCGCACGTTATGAGTATCTTCAACCAGGGGTTCCTGCTCTTCCTCCTGGTCTTTGCCTATATGCGGTGGGGGACCCTCTCGATGCGGGGGCGTGCACTCCTCTGCGGGCTTGCCGCTCTCTCCCTCGGCTCCATGCCGGGGATCAATTCCTGGGATGTACTTGTCTATGCACCGGTCACGCTGGTCTTCGGCCTCCTTGTCTGGTGGCGCTATGGGAACCTTGCATGGGACAGGGAGAGATCCTGGATGATGCTTGCGGCGGTGCCGCCGCTCGCGATCCTCTCCTACCTCCCGTTCTATCTGCAACTCAACAGCCCCGGCATTGGGGGGATCGCGATCGTCCCGACACCATCCGAACCCGTAGAGTTCCTTCTGATCCACGGCCTCTTCCTTGCGGTGCTGGTCGCCTATTGCGCACCGGAGATCAAGCAGCGCCCCTACCTTCTCCTCGTCGCGGTGCCGTTCGTCCTGGCCGGCTACCCGGCTGCGGCCATCGCTGCCGTCCCGCTCATCTACCTCCTCGCCCGCCGCGAGTTTTCGACCGCCGATACCCTTGCCATCCTCGGGCTCGTGATCATCATTCTCCCCGAGCTCGTCTACCTTGTGGACAATATGGGGGAGACCTACTTCCGCATGAACACGGTCTTTAAGTTCTACCTTCCTGCCTGGATTCTTCTTGGCACGGCCAGTTCCGTCATCATCGGGAAGTGGCTCGAGAATATTGAGACCAAGCGGCGCATGCCCGCAAGGATAGATAGGGTACTACCAGTCCTCGCGGCGGGAATCCTACTCATTGCACCCTTTGCAATCAACGTCGACTTCGGCTACGGGAGCCACACACTTGATGGGGCAGCGTATCTTGAGAGCTCTCACCCAGGGGATGCGGCGGCGATCGCGTTTCTCCGGGAACTTCCCGGGGACCACGTCATCATCGAGGCGGAGGGGGGGGACTACACCTACTACTCACGGGTATCGTCGTTTACCGGTATCCCGACCATCATTGGTATGCCGTTCCACGAGTACATGTGGCGGGGAGATGAGGGACGCATACCCGAGCGGAGCGCTGACGTGCAGGCAATCTACGAAGAGCCGTCACGGACCCTCGACCTTGCGCGGGCATACAATGCCACGCTCCTATATGTGGGTGCTGAGGAGCACGACCGCTACAACGTCTCGATCCCAACGGAGACGCTTGAACTCATCTATGATGCCCAGGGTGTCCAGATCTACCGAATTCCCGCCTAACAGCGCTGGCCTGCATGCCGGGGAGGCAGGCATGAAAATGGTCAAACAGTTCCCTCTCTCGGAGGAGCATGATAACAAACCTTTATCACTCTTCCTAGTGACATAATAGAGCGCATTCGATCAGCTACGCTACTGATGAATGATGATGGAGCAGCATGGAACTGCCCCTGAAAGAGGTGAGTTATGGCAAAGGCATACGTAAAATTTGAAGTTCCGGAAGAGATCCAGAATAAGGCCCTTGAGGCCCTTGAGATCGCAAGAGATACCGGTAAGGTGAAGAAGGGATCCAACGAGGCAACAAAAGCAGTCGAGCGAAACATTGCCCAGTTGGTTCTCATCGGAGCCGATGTTGAGCCCGAAGAAATTGTGATGCATCTGCCGCTTCTCTGCGAAGAGAAACAGATTCCCTTTGTCTACATTTCAAAGCAGAACGATATCGGCTCCGCGAGCGGCCTTGAGGTCGGCTCAGCTGCGGCCGCCATCGTCAAGCCGGGCAAGGCAAAGGACCTCGTCGAAGAGATAGCAAAGCAGATTGCTGCGCTGAGAGAGTGAGTAAATTATGGTAGACGACGGAACGCCCGCAGAAGTTATCGAGATCATCGGCACGACCGGCATGCATGGCGAAGCCAAGCAGGTCAAGTGCCGGGTCCTCGATGGCCCGAACAAGGGGCGGATCATCACCCGCAACACCATGGGCCCCATCAGGGAAGGTGACATCCTCTCGCTGCTTGAGACCGAACGTGAGGCCAAGAAACTCTCGAGGCGGTAACCATGGTCGACAAATACATCTGCAGTTTCTGTGGAGAGCCCCTCGAGCCCGGTACCGGTAAGATGTTTGTCCGCAAAGACGGGACCGTTTACTACTTCTGCAGCACAAAGTGCCAGAACAATTACCGGCTCGGCCGGGTGCCCCGCCGTGTCGAGTGGACCGCAGCGGGACGCAAGGCACGTGGCAAAGAGTGATCAGCATGGATCGCACCTTTGTGATGGTCAAACCCGACGGTGTCCAGCGCGGACTTATCGGGGAGTTCATCTCCCGGTTTGAGGCAAAGGGGCTCAAACTCGTAGGGGCAAAACTCGAACGTCTCTCCAAGGAGAGAGTGATTGAGCAGTACCGGGAACACCTGGAGAAACCCTTCTTCCCGGGTCTTGCATCCTACATAATGAGCGGACCCTGTTTCCTGATGGCCTGGGAAGGGAAAGATGCTGTTGCGGTCGTCCGCAGGATGATCGGCGCCACAAATCCTGCCGAGGCTGCACCGGGCTCCATCCGGGGTGACTTCGCCCTTGATATCGGACGGAACGTGATCCACGCATCCGACTCCCCCGAGAGCGCCGCCCGCGAGCTTGGTATTCACTTCGCTCCCGATGAGCTGATCGATTACTCCCGGATCGACGAATCCGTTCTCTACGAGTAAAGAGTGAAACCGCCGAATGCCGGCGGAAAAACAACCTTTTTCACGAGCGTCCGGTCGGGCAGCGGCGCATGGGGCAATACCCAGATGCCAGCAGGAACTCCATCGTCCCACCGCACCCAAACCGCAAGCATTGCTTGTCGCACCGGCAACCCTGCACGCTAGAGCCTGCCGGTGGAAAAATCCTTGCCAAAGCCGATTTCCGCGGATAAAATAAAGAGCAACCATCCTTCTGCTAAACCACAACAGATAATATCGAATCCGCCGCATACCTGATCATCAATGGCAGATCTCCTGAGTTTTGCGCTGCTGAGTTTCTCTTCGATCATCATCGTAGTGAACCCGCTCGCAGCCACCCTGATCTTCGTCTCTCTCACCGGGACGCTGGATAAGGTTGCAAGACTCAAGATCGCAGGTGAGGCAAACCGGTTCGCCCTGATCATTCTGTTGCTCTTCGCCGTCGCCGGCGGCTGGATACTGCAACTCTTTGGGATCACCATCGAGGCATTCCGCATCGCCGGTGGTCTCCTCCTCTTCGGCATCGGCATGGACATGGTCTATGCAAAGACCTCACGGACGAAGATGACAGCAACCGAGAAGTACGAGAGGCAGGATGCAGACGATATTGCAATCATGCCGCTCGCTATCCCGATGATCGCGGGACCCGGGGCCATCACATCCGTGATCGTACTGATGAACGAGGCAATAGTGATGGGAGCTGCTGCCATTGCAATCGTGATACTCGCCGCCGTCACGGCAATCGGACTCACCTACGCCATGATGCAGCGCTCTGACGATATCGTCCGGCGCATCGGCCAGCGGGAGTACCGTGCAGTCAACCGGCTGATGGGTATGCTACTCATCGCAATTGCGGTCCAGTTCATCATTATAGGACTCAAAACCGCGTTCCCCATACTATCTGGAGGTACCATATGAAGTATCATGACCTAATACTTCCCGGGGTGGTCCTCGTCAGTACCTGCATTATCATAGCGGGGGCCCTCATCGGAGCACAGACGTTTGCAGTCCCTATCCCCTTTACCCCGTACATCATGGTGATACTCGCCGCTCTCGTCGTCATCGGGGCCACAATGCTTGTTCTCTCCAGCCGGAGCCTGGAGGTAGAGTCGCCGCAGCGATGACAGAGATAGCGCTTGCCCAGGTTGCCGGTGGTCGTGAGAACAGGCCTGCAATGCTAGGGGTCGTCGACAGGATGGCCAAAGAGGCCGCAACAGCCGGAGCGTCGCTCATCTGCTTTCCCGAGCAGTTCGTGACCGGGTGGTCCCCAAAGATCCCGAACGAGGCTGGAGAGCCCCTGGGCGGGCCGCTCACCACCACGTTTGGCGAGATCGCCGAGAAAAACGGCATAGCAATTGTCGGATCCATCATCGAGACTGGGCAGGGAGACCGTCCCAAGAATACCGTCGTGGTGCTCGGTCCAGACGGGGATATCCTTGCAACCTACGCAAAGATTCACCTCTTTTCTCCCGGAAGGGAGGACTGCAACTACACGGCGGGCGACCATATCGCGACCTTCGTCGTTGACGGGACGACCTTTGGACTTGCCGTCTGCTATGACCTTCGTTTCCCCGAACTCTTCCGCATTTATGCACTCGCCGGAGTCGAGTGTGTCCTGGTCCCCGCCGCATGGCCTTGCTGCCGGATTCACCACTGGGAGATCCTGCTCCCTGCACGGGCTCTCGAAAACCGTTACTACGTGGCCGGGGTCAACACAGCCCAAGGTCCAGATGGGACCTACTGCGGCAGATCGCTCGCCACAGATCCAGACGGCACAGTCATAGCCCGCGGAGGGGAGGGAGAAGAACTTCTCATGGCGAGGATCGACCCGACAAAGGTTCATGAATCCCGATTAAGCCTTCCTTCACTTTCAGACCGCAAAAGTGACCTTTATCAGAGACTGCTCTCAAAACTGTAGAGATATTCAATGCGGGGTGATCAGCACGTATCGCTCAGTCTCGCGACGGCAGGGCTCCTTATCGCCCCTCTCGTCACCACCATCGACCCAGTTCTGATCGCCGTCCTCCTCTTCGGCGTCTTCATCGGATCGCTTGCACCGGACGCCGACGCCGCCGATGCGGCAATATTTAACGGCCGGATCGGCGGGGTGAGAGGGAAGAAAGGACAGATTCTAAACGGCTTTGCGGTTGTACTTCCAATCTTCGGCTATACCATCAGGTACCTCATTTATTACCCACTGTCCCTGATATTCTCGCTGATCCTGCGGAAGAGTTACCATCATCGGCACCGGGGACTGCTCCACTCGCTCCCAGGTGTCGGGCTGACATCTCTCATCCTCACCGTATACCTGCTCCTCATCTTCACCTGGCTGGGTGTATCCCCGAGGTTCCTTCCAGCCTTTGGATGCGCGTTCTTTGCAGGGTGCATCCTCCACCTCATGGAGGACACCTGCACCCCGGGCGGTGTTGCCTGGCTCTACCCCTTCTCCCGGCGGCGGATAGCGGGCCACGTCAAGACACAGGGGAACCTGGAGGTTCGCCCAGCAGCCTTCACCATCGTACTTGCCCTGACGGCGGTCGGGATACTCATCGCGCCGCTCGTGACCACCGCATCACCGGAGGATCTCTGGTATCTTGCGCTCGCCGCCACCTCAATTCTCTGGCTCTTCTTCATACTCGTAAGCCGCGTCCGGCCGCAACGACGCCGATGAGGAGATTCGTGCGCGGCCCGGCCCAGGGCAAGGAACCATACCTATACGTATTTGGGCGATCAACGATTTTTTATGTACCATCTCGTCTGCGTTCATTGTGGTGCAACCTACACATCAGACCAGATAATCTATACGTGCAACCGTTGCGGACACCTCCTGACCGTTGAGTATGACCTGGACAGCATTGATGTCTCTAGGAGCGAGTGGAACCGGCGCCCCATCTCAGTCTGGCGCTATCGTGAACTCCTCCCGGTTCAGGGCGAGCCGATAACCCTTCAGGAAGGCGGCACACCGCTCTATCACCTAAAGAATATAGGAAAGGAACTTGGCCTCCCCGAACTCTACGCCAAACACGAGGGAATGAACCCGACCGGCTCGTTTAAAGACCGGGGGATGACCGTAGGTGTCAGTATGGCCTGGGAACTCGGGATGTCGACCGTCGCCTGCGCAAGTACCGGGAACACCTCTGCAAGCCTTGCTGCCTACGCGGCAAAGGGTGGCATACCCTGTGTCGTCCTCCTGCCCGCGGGAAAAGTGGCCCTCGGCAAGATCGCCCAGGCCCTGATGCACGGTGCCCGGGTCATATCCATCCGCGGCAACTTTGATAAGGCGCTCGAGATGGTACACGAACTCTGTATCAGCCAGGGCATCTACCTCTTAAACTCGGTCAACCCCTACCGACTGGAGGGGCAGAAGACAATCGGGTTTGAAGCGATCGATCAACTCGGCGGCGAGGTGCCCGACCGGCTGGTCCTCCCCGTCGGAAATGCAGGGAACATCTCCGCTGTCTACAAAGGACTTAAGGAACTTGAAGCCCTCGGGTTCATCGACCGGCTGCCGATGATGACCGGAATCCAGGCGGCCGGATCACAACCGGTGGTGAGAGCAATACAGCAGAACCTCGATGTGCTGGTCCCTGAGACCGCGCCCGAGACCGTTGCGACCGCAATACGGATCGGGGCCCCGGTGAACGCAGAAAAAGCGCTCGTCGCCATCCGGGCGACCGGTGGAACGGCAGCGGCCGTGACCGATGAGGAGATCCTTGCCATGCAGCGCGACCTTGCAAGAAAAGAGGGGATCGGGGTCGAACCCGCCTCCGCAGCCTCAGTCGCCGGAGTAAGGAAACTCGCCGAAGAAGGACTGATCGATAAGGATGAGCGGATCGTTTGTGTGGTGACCGGTCATCTCTTAAAAGATCCTGAAACAGTGATACGACAATGCGAGCCCCCCATCGAGATCGACGCAGACCTGCACTCGCTACTCTCTGTCTTGCGCTGATACTGATCTGCGCCCCGGCAGCGGCAGAGGAAGCCACCTTCCGGGTACTCCCGGGCGGCACTGCCTATGAAGCCTCGATCGTGGTCACGGGAAGCGAGCACACACTATGGAGTCCGGGAGTCCTCGGAGAGCGGGTGCCGCTCCAGGTCGAGGATCTGAAGGTGCTCGGTCCGGATGGCCCGGTCGAGTACCAGGACGCAGGTCGGGGTGTCATCACCTTCCCTGAAGGGAACTACACCATTACCTACCGGGCTCCCGTGAGGGACAACTACCTTGTTGCGGCGCTCGATAAGCCGTATGCCATAACTATCAGCCTCCCGGAAGGGTTTGATGTCAGAAATCCGCTCATTGGCATGATCAGTCCGGGAGGCACCATCTCATCCGGGCCAAACGGCACCACGGAGGTATCCTGGGATCAGATCGCGGTTGCAGAGGTTCGCTTCTACTCCCCCGAACGCGAGATCCTGCTCACCACCTTCGGCACCATATGGCTCACGATCGCGCTCGTCCTGCTCCTCCCCCTCGTCATATCATCGTGGAGGAGAGAGGGATGATCGATGTCATTGCCGCATCGTTCCTGATAGGCATCTCCGGGGCCGCGTCCCCCGGCCCCATGACCGCCTCGGTCCTCGGCCTTGGCGCGCGGCGACCGGCGCCGTTCGTTGCGGGGCTTATTGCGGGGCACGGCATTCCTGAAGCCCTTATGGTCGCAGCCGTAGCCTATGGCGTGCGCGATATCCCGCATATCAACCTCATTGCCCTTCTCGGGTCAGGGGTACTCATCGCGCTCGGGGTCGGGCAGTTCCTCCATGCAAATGAGAACGTCGTCGCGAAGGAGGAGACCGGGGCACCGGTCGTCTTCGGAATGGCCTGCACACTCGGCAACCCCTACTGGTGGGTCTGGTGGCTCACGTTCGGTGTCGGATTTCTTGCACTTCATCCGTCGTTCGTCGAGTTCTATCTCGGACACATCGGTGCGGATATTCTCTGGCTCGGGCTCCTTGCCATTGCAGTCTCACGGGGAGCAAACGTGCTCGGCCGCCATTACAAAAAAGTAGTGCAGGCGAGCGGACTCGCCATGGTTATCTTCGGGCTGTACTTTATTCTGACGATTCTTTCCGCTTGATGTCGATCCCGAACCGCTCGGCGTTGGTATCGGCGATCGCCTGGATCTGCGCGATCACGTCGTCACGTCGTGATGGCTTGAAGAGGTGCCGGAAACGCTTCTGTTTCGCGAGGTACTCCTCGACCGGCTTGCGCCTCACCTTCTTTGCCTTCTCGACCACGCCGTTGACCATCTCGTAGTTCACCCAGAGACCGGTATCGATGGCGAGCTTGGCCATGGCAAGCGTCTCGCCGGATTCAAAGCCCCAGCCTGTGCAACAGGGTGTGTGCACCTGGATGTAGCAGGGACCGGGGGTGTTGATAGCACGCTCAACCTTCTGAACGAAGTCGTTCGGATAGGCGATCGATGCAGTCGCGACATACGGCGCACCATGAGCGGCGAGGATCGCGGGCATATCCTTCTTCGGACGCGGGTTGCCAAGCGAACACGACCCGGCCGGGCTCGTTGTGGTGCTCGCCCCATACGGCGTCGCGCCCGAACGCTGGATACCCGTATTCATGTAGGCCTCGTTGTCATAGCAGATGTAGGTGATGTCATGACCGCGCTCGAAGGCTCCGCTGATACAGAGCATCCCGATGTCGAGCGTGGACCCATCGCCGCAGATGCAGACGACCTTCTCGTTGCGGCCCTGCTTCTTCAGCGCAGCCTCGATGCCCGATGCAACCGCCGCAGGGTTCTCAAAGAGCGAGTGGATCCAGGGAACGCCCCACGCGGTCTCCGGGTAGGGCGTCGAGAAGACCTCCATGCATCCCGTCGCGGCGACGACGATGACATTCTTCCCGGTTGCCTTGAGGATGAGCCGGGCCGCAAGCGCCGGACCGCATCCTGCGCACGCCCGGTGCCCTGCCGAGAAGAGTTCACATCCCCCTCCTTCTACCTCGGCCATTCAGAGCACCTCCGTCCGTAGTCCATAGAACATATCTCCTTTCCCCTTCTCAGCAAGGTCGACGATCGCAGCGATATCGCGTTTCCGAACGTCACGTCCACCGAGAGCAATGATGTAGTCGTAGACGGCCGCACCAGAACCATAGAGAGCCGCCTTCACCTCGGTGCCGACCGCACCGCCGTTACCTAGCGAGATGTTCTTGTCGAGCACCGCCACCGTCGAGACGCCGCTTAAGGCAGCCGCGATCTCAGGGGCCGGGAACGGCCGGAACGTCCGGATCTTTAAGAGCCCGACCTTTCGTCCTTGTTCGCGCATCTCGTCGATAGCATCCTTTACAGTGCCACAGATAGAGCCCATGGCGACGAGCGCGGTATCGGCGTCATCGAGGCGGTAACCCTCGACGAGAGCAGAGTAGTCCCTGCCGAAGTGCTCACCGAACTCGCGTCCGGCCCTGATGATCGCCTGCTTGGCCCGCTGCATCGCCCGGTCGATCTCGTAGCGGAACTCCATGTAGTACTCGGGTGTTGCATACATCCCAAAACTCAGCGGGTTTGCAGCGTCAAGCCTCTGGTATGGGGTGAACGCAGGCAGGTAGGCATCGACCTCTTCCTGGGATGGCATAGCGACCGGCTCGTAGGTATGCGAGAGGATGAACCCATCAAAGCAGACAAACGCCGGGAGGAGGATGTCATGGTCTTCACAGACACGGTACGCGATCATATGGAGATCGACCGTCTCCTGGTTGTCCTCCGCGTAGAACTGCATCCATCCGGAGTCACGCAGGGCAATCGAATCCTGCTGATCGTTCCAGATCGAGAGCGGCGCACCAAGGGACCGATTTGCAATGGTCATCACGACCGGCTGGCGCATACCGGCCACGTTAAAGCAGACCTCAAACATCAGGGCAAGCCCCTGGGAGGTCGTTGCCGAGTAGACCCGTGAACCTGCAGCGCTTGCACCAAGACAGGCAGAGAGAGCTGAAAACTCACTCTCGACCGTGATGTACTCGGCATCGAGCTCACAGTTCGCCACCATCTGTGCAAGATCTTCGACGATGTGCGTCTGCGGTGTGATCGGGTAGGCTGCGATCACCTGCGGGCGGCAACGTTTCACGATCTCGGCCACCGCATGTGACCCTTCCATAAACTCCAGCATTATTTCTCCTCCTTCTCCATCCGGATGCTTTTCTTCGGACAGATCTCCGCGCAAATGCCGCATCCCTTACAGTAGTCGAGATCTGGTTCAAATGTGCCTTCTTCCGTCTCGCGGACGCACCCTTCCGGGCACACCATAGCGCACATCCCGCATCTCGAGCACTTCTCAGGCTCAAACACCGGTTTGAAGACCCGCCATGCACCGGTCTTATTCTCAGTCGCCCGGCCTGGAGCCGCGACACACCCGACCCGCAGCGCCATTATGCAGCACCCCCGAGCTGGCGGTACGCGCGCTCTGCTGCTCGGACATTCTTATCGGCCATACTCCCTGAGAACCGATTGTGCAGTGCATGTTCAAGGGATTCGAACTTGATCTCACCGGTGGCCGCGGCGAAAGCGCCCATCAGGGTTGTATTGGTGATGGGCACGCCCAGTTCCTCGAGAGCAATGGTCGTCGCATCGATGGTATAAACCTTCACGCCTTCCGGGACCCGGGAATCGAAATCGGTTTTCTCAGTGTTGATGATAGCGACACCCCCTGATTTCATGCCCATAAAGACATCAACATCTCCAATCAGGGTTGGGTCCTGCACAATGATGTAGTCAGGCTCGTATATCTGGCTGCGCAGCCGGATTTTTTTATCACTGAAGCGGACGAATGCCTGAACAGGGGCACCTCGTCGCTCTACGCCAAAGGCCGGGAATGCCTGGGCATACATGCCGCCCTCGAATGCCGCAAAAGCAATGAGTTCAGCGGCGGTCACGGAACCCTGACCCCCTCTGCCATGAATGCGTAACTCTCTCAAACAAAAACCCCCTTTAAATGTTAATGATTAATAATATAAATAAACTGACACCCATCTGGACCCGTCGGAGTCGTGGGCATCTTGAAACATCCGTTGCCTCGCAGACACCATAACTTTTGCCGGTGGCAGGAGTCTGTGCAGGGGAGATATCGAGGTAAACCCAGTTCACTGGACATTCGCAAGCCGGCTCTTGAGATCCTCAGGGGTACAGTGCCGCACTTCCATCAGGGCTGATACGACTGCGTCGGAGAATACCAGCGCCGCTATCTCAAAGAGCGTCCCAAGCGGGGCAAACGACCCCGATATCGATCGGTACTGCCCGGTGAGTTGACGGATCTCAAAATCCCGTGGGATATCCGGGTTTTTGAACCGATCACTCCCGATCTCGACGATGCAGTCAGCTATGCGCCCGATATGTGAGTTGGGTGTTGATGTGATAAGACAGATCCTTCCCCCAATCTCTCTCGCGGTCTCGCAGGCATCCACAACCGACTGCGTCTCCCCTGAGCCTGAGACCGCGACAAGGACATCCTCCGGCCCAAACGCGGGTGTGATCGTCTCACCGATGACATAACTCTCAAACCCAAGGTGCATCAAACGCTGGGCGAACGCCCGTGCCACGAGGCCGGAACGGCCGGCGCCAGCGAGGTATATCCGTTTCGCGCTGAGAATCTCATTGAGGAACTGGTTTGCGCCCTCCTCATCTATAGAGCGTGCCGCCTCTTCGAGGCGCGACGTCATCATGAGCATAAGATCAGCGATACTGGGGCAGTCGAGCGGCATGCTTCGTGCGGATCCTCCGTTATTTCACTATACCCCTGCACCATATAAAGGAATACGAAGCCGGAAGGGTTCACCGCTCCACCGCGAGTCCGAGGATCCCGGTCGCACCCGAGAAGACATCGCGAGCGATCCGGGCGAGCCCCCGGGCCGCACACCACTCGTCATAGACGGTTACCTTTCGGGAGAGGAGGGCTTCCACACCAGGCGCAATGGCGGGCGCCATGGAGCCCGCGAGAGCGACTTTCGCCCCGGGGTTTAGGAGAAGCATCGCGGCGCATTCCATTGCGGCAAACATGGCCATCGTCTCCACCCGTAGATCCGGAGGCATCGTATGGTCCACGCCCGCATGGAGGAAGGCGTCGTTTGCGGTGGAGTCGCCATGATCAATCCGCCGGATAGCATCCACGTCAAGAGGACCGTGCTGCGTGCCGGGCGCAAAGATGCAGGCATCGAACGCGCCGGTGATCCGGCCGCCGGTCACAAGAAGGGTGACGGTGTTCGAACTCGCGTCGCAGACCACGACATCTTCACCGAGATTGTGAACAACCTCATACAGGATCCCGATCTTTTCCGGGCTCGCCTGGTGGGAGTATACCTTAAACCGCGGATCGGTCGGCGACCCACGGTGAAGCCCGGGAATGACGATGGCCGGTAGACCGCTCTCTTTGATCGCGTCGTAGACCCGGGTCCCGCCGCCGATGTGCTTGCCGGCCCCCTCCTGAGATACGACGCCACGGTTGCGAACCTTCCTGATATCGGTGATGGCCGAGATACCATCGCCCATTGAGTAGCAGACGGCGATACCCTCGATCTCGTCGAGGGGGGCGAGACGCTCAAGGTCTTCGACCGAGAAATTCCGGGCCTCCTCGCGAGAGATCTTAAATTCCGCACTTCCGCTGGAGAAACGCATCGCAGTAGTGCCGTGGTCGATGCCAATGAACATTATATTCCGTTACACCTCTGGGTGAAAGTAAGTTACTGGATCGTCCGGTACATTGAGACAGGAATCAGGCCGTCCTGGCCTGATACCGTCTCTTTGCGAACTCCACCGCGCCGACGATGACGAGACCGACGAGGAAGAAGACCCAGCCACCGGTCAGCATATCACCGGCCGCAGCCCCTTTATCCCAGAGCATCCTCGCCGAACCGAGCATCAGCCCCGTAAGCAGCGCAAGCATCGCCCCCGGATAGGTTGCAAGGAGGTACTTGAGGGCTTTGGTGAAGAGGAGGAGCCCCACAACACCGCCGGCGATATAGGAGATGATCTCGGGGAGCGAGAATGACCGGAGCGCCGCAAGCATGAACTCGTACTGGTTGAGGACGAGGGTCATGTAAGCCCCTGAGATCCCGGGGAGGACCATGGCGCAGAGCGCCACCATTCCGGTGAAGAAGAGGATCGGGAGGGAGTGACCTATATCAAGGTGACCGAGGCCCCCGAGGAGGTAGCCGGCGCCAGTCCCGACGATGAGGTAAGCGACGGTGGCTGCATTCGGAGAACGGATCTCGAGGAATATAGCCACCGCAGAAGCGAGGATCAGGCCAAGGAAGAAGGAGTAGGTTGCTACCGGGTAGTCGGAGAGGAGGGTAAGGATCACCCCGGACATCAGAAGGAATGCAGTGCCGATGCCGGCAAGGAGAACGATGAGGAACGGGATGTCAATCTTCTCGATATCGGCCCGGAAAGATCTAAAATCGCCTCGAAAGAGGTGCTTTACCGAGGCAGGGTCGATACTCCCGATGGCCCCGACCAGCCGCTCATAAATTCCTGTAATAAGAGCGATCGTCCCACCTGACACTCCAGGGATGACATCGCAGGCCCCCATCGCGAGACCGCGCAGGTAGATCCCGGCATATTCCCGGAGGCCCTGTCCCCGGTTCATGACCCAACTCCCCGGGATTTTATGCAGGCAATATTATCACTACAACTGACGGAGAGTTGTGCGCCCAAGGCAGCCAAAGAACGCCCGATCTCATTCAGGATGTGTACCACTCTCAATTCAACTACTCCTTATCAAACCTATATAGATGGACTCACGACAAATATGCTCCCATTGAGAGACGCCAAATCGTAGAATGACTCACGTAGAATGACTCATCCGCGAGCATTAACCTTTCCCCACTCACAGGAGTTCGGCGTTCCCGCATGAGAGGCGCTTTTCGCTGCGAAAGGAGGAGGAGAAGAGAGTAAGACACACCACATCCCATCACCGCTCCCTGCTCCTTTCACCTTCCTGCAGGACTCACGGCAACCAGGCTTCGAGGCTTCGCTCTCCGATTCGGCCGACCGACCGAACGCTGATGGATGAGTGGTCTCATCCAGTAACCCTATAGCATGGGAGAGATACTATTCTATGATGTTCTGTATCGTAACGGGTGGTGCCGGCTTCATCGGTTCCCACGTCGTCGATGCTCTGGTCGCGGCGGGGAACGACGTACTGGTCATCGACGACTGTAGCGCAGGCACCGAGAAGAACCTCGCACACCACGCAGCAAGCGGAAAGGTCACCTTCATCAAGCAGAACCTGCTCGATGATGGCTGGCAAGAGCGCTTCCACGGAGCCGACCGGGTCTACCACATCGCTGCAGATCCCGATGTGCGTCAGAGCGCCGTAACCCCGGACTCGCAGTTGCGAAACAACGTCATCGCCACGTACCGGGTGCTCGAGGCAATGCGGGCATACGATGTTCCGGAACTGGTCTTCACCTCGACCTCAACCGTTTACGGGGATGCCGCTGTCATCCCGACACCGGAGACCTACACACCTCTTGAACCGATATCCGTCTATGGCGCGACGAAACTTGCCTGCGAAGCGCTCATATCCGCATACTGTCACTCGTTTGAGATGACGTCGTGGATCTACCGGTTTGCAAACATCATCGGTGAGAGGAGCGGGCATGGGGTCATCTCCGACTTCATCAGGAAACTCCGCGAGAACCCGCAGGAACTCGAGATCCTCGGCGACGGGAGACAGACTAAGTCTTACCTGGAGGTCAGAGAGTGCGTCCGCGCCGTCCAGTTCGGGATCGAGCACTCGCATGACCCGGTCAACATCTTCAACATCGGCTCAGAAGACTGGATCGACGTCGTCACCATCGCTGATATCGTTGTAGAGGAGATGGGTCTCTCCGGTGTTCGGTACCGGTTCACCGGCGGCGCTCGCGGCTGGGTAGGCGATGTGCCGAGGATGCAACTCTCGGTCGAGAAACTCAAGGCTCTTGGCTGGAAGTGCAACACTACATCAGAAGAGAGCGTGCGCACAGCGGTCCGCGCCATGCTCGGGTAGGGGAGGGCGACAACCCAATCAATCTACTTCAATAACAGCCAAATCTACATTTCAGGCACCATCAGAGATGCATAAGGGATTTACATGAAATACATAGTCATTCTCGGGGATGGCATGGCGGATGAGCCGCTTGCCGAACTGGGGGGTAAAACGCCCCTTGAATATGCAGATACACCGAATATGGACAGGATCGCCCGGGAAGGCCGATCTGGAATGCTCCGAACCGTGCCGGATGAATTCGAGCCGGGCAGTGACGTCGCGAACCTCTCCATTCTGGGCTACGACCCCCGCATATCCTACACCGCGAGGGGACCGCTCGAAGCGGCCAGCATGGGGATCGAACTCGAGAATGGAGAGATGGCCTACCGGTGCAATCTGGTCACGATCCTGGATGGCATGATGGTGGACTTCAACGCCGGGCATATATCCAGCGCCGAGGGTGCTGAACTCCTCCGGGACCTTGACGCTCAGCTTGAGGGTGTCAGAGTCTACCCGGGGGTCGGTTACCGGAACCTGATGGTGGTCCCGGGAGCGTGCGGCTCCGTTACCACCGCCCCCCACGATATCGTCGGTAGATCCATCGAAGATTACCTCCCAAGGGGGGGCGACGCCGACATCCTCCTCGACTGCATGGAGCGGTCACGGGCGATCTTTGCCGACCACCCGGTCAACCTGCGCCGCCTGCGGGAGGGGAAGGCACCGGCCACCGAGATCTGGCCGTGGAGCGGCGGGAGGAGGCCGTCGCTTACACCCTTCCATGAGAAGTACGGCCTTACCGGCGGGATGATATCAGCAGTCGATCTCCTCTGCGGGATCGCCCATCTTGCCGGAATGGAGGTGATCCACGTCCCCGGCGCCACCGGGTTCCTCGATACGGATTATGAGGCCAAGGCCCGATACGCAGTCGATGCCCTTGACCGCCTTGACTTCGTCTACATGCACGTTGAGGCCCCTGACGAAGCAGGGCATATGGGAAGCGTGGAGGAGAAGGTGCGGGCGATTGAGCGGCTCGACGAAGCGATCGGGATCATCCTCGACCGGCCCGACACGACCGTTGCGGTCCTTCCCGATCACCCCACACCGATACGATACAAGACCCATACCAGAGATCCGGTACCTTTTGCGGTGCTCGGGAAAGGAAGAGACGAAGTCTCGAGATTCTCTGAAAACGAGGCACGGGAGGGATCGTTTGGACTCATGCAGGCGACGGACTTCCTTACTCGGCTCTTCTCAAAGTAAACTTCCCTGCAATCACCCGAACCCCATACCATTTTTGTATGTAATCTCCTCGTCAACCGCCCATCAGGTGTGATACGGGGATTCAAGAGGGACAAGGTAGCCATGCAGCACCTGGGGGAGGCCGGCGCTGCCTGTTCGGGCATGAGTTCGCTCGGTCCGATGGTCTACGCCATCGGGGGTTCCAACATGGGGATGTGACCGGGCTGCGGCGGAGGTGCTCGGGGACCAGGAGACGGTGCTGTTTTGCGCCGGCAAAAAACATCGAGGCAAGCGTCCGGGAGGGATGAAAGGCAGGGGAACGCAGGACTTCTCAGAGTTGAGATGCGCCCACGATTATGGTTTTTCCGTTAACATTGTCGCGCTCCCCAGGAGAGTGAAACCCCACATCCCATATCGATGCTGCGACTTTCAGGTGCACGCTTCATGAAAAAAATGCCCGCCGATATCGTCCCACCTCATTGTTGAACCCATCTCGGCGGCCAGATGGCTGAAGTCAGACATCTGTGGCATCGATTTTCTAATATATCGGCAGTAATGTCACAAGAAAGTGATCAGAGCCGAAGCATAATATATATTTTTCTCAAAAGTGTCCAATAATAGTAATAAGGAAATAATGTAAAAACAACGATATTTTTGATCATAATTAGATTATAAATGATATAATCTGATATCCATTCATGGAAGAGCATAAATACGAGAAGTTGCGAATGTAATACTGAGGGGAGACCCTCTACGAGCCTTCTGGAGACAGATGCAGTCTCCAGAGGGGATTCCAAGGAGATGATGCATGAAGAAGACTCAAATTCTGGTACTGACACTATCCATGATGGTAGCTTTTGTTGCACCAGCACTGGCAGCCCAGAACCAGGAAGTCTCCCAGGGATCATATGATGCCGTTGTATACATCAACGGCACAAAGATCCTTGCAGAAGACAGCAACGGCCAGTTAATCAGCAGCGGAACTGCGGGAATTGATGACAGCAACGTCATACAGGCCGCAGTGAAGGCTATTAGCAATGGGACAGTTGTCCTGCAGGCCGGAACCTATACCCTGAACAGCCCGGCTAAGATCAGGGTATCAAACCCTGGGGCTGACATAGAAGACCCATCCGACGGGGCAAAGCCCTAGGAGCAGGTACATAAGACCCCCCACGGTGAACATCCAGGCTGCCAAGGTGATTGATGCTATATTCTTTTTATGCATCGTTGAGCCTATTACAAACTGAATATATAAAGTCTATGGAGTACAGAGCAAAATGTAGGGACCGTCGTTTTAAATCGTAGACGGCTTCCGACGTGCAGGCCCTATCCCGTTTGCATCGCTTCGTCTCTTTGTTCCAGGATCTCCTCCGTTCCCATCTCTGAAGAGAGGGAGTAACCGACAGAGCGCACCATAGCAGTCACAAACATGGTAAGATTCCCGGCAGGCCAACAATATCGACGCACAGCCTGCGTCGAGCTCATTAGATCCGTGTCAATTGATCTCTTCCGTGACCAGGTGCGGGTATAGACTGGACCCTTATAGCGGCGGCACAGACGTCAGGTAACTGCAATCTTCAAGAGGTCTTAACGTATTGGAGCGAGGGAACTTCGTTCCCGCTTACGGGATCGAGACATAATTGTAACAGTCGCCGATGGCTAAAGAGTCTCACGATCTTTTCGGGCACCCCATGCCATGGGAGATCCAGCTTTTCCTGTGCCTGTGAGGGACGCCATAGGTGACCGATATCGGGATCTCGACCATCATAAGGCCGATCGAGTCGAGATGGGCGATCATCCGCAACCCAACGACGAGGTCAGCAACCCCCGCAAACACCGGCGCCGCCACGATTGGGGCTCTTCCAGGTTGTGATGACCATCAGTGTTGGTCATCCCGAGGGTCTCACAGCCAGATTCATGCGTTCAGGCAAATTCGGCCGTCACGACCTTCGTCTTGCCGCCGCTCTCCGGCATCTCGGCAACCAGCCCGGCGGACAAGGAAGATCCTTTGCGAGATGACGGTGATCGCGTAAGGTACCTACGTTTCACCCGCCCGCCGTTCAATCATCGATACTAAGAAATTGAGGATCAGCCCGGATGAGACCAGCAGGAGCCCAAGAATGAGTGCGGTTATCCCCAAAGTGAATACAATGTAATGGAACTGATTGATCCGATAGAACTCGGAGAAAGTGTAGAGCTCAAGAGCGATCCCGAAGAACGCGATAACTCCTCCCGGTACTCCAAAGAAGAGGAGCGGTTGCTTATATCCGATCAGCCCCGCGATCCGGGTAAGCACCCCGAAGCCGTGGGAAAGCGGATTCTTCTTGTGCTTGTGGGGAACGTCGTAGGTAACGGAGATCGGGACCTCGGTCATCCGGAGGTTGCGGGAGGCAAAGTGGACGATCATATCGGTTTCGATGTTGTAGCCCTCCGATGCGAAGGTGAGGTTCTCAAGGGCCCGGCGGGAGAGGGCCCGAAAACCCGACTGTGAATCCGTCGTCGTGAAGCCGCCGCCGTCAACCGAGAGGTTCGTGAACCTGTTGAGCACCAACTGCCCGGCCCGCCGGTAAGCAGGGATCTCAGCCCGGGTGTTCAGGAACCGGGAGCCGATGACCAGATCGGCCTCGCCGGCAATCACCGGCGCCACGACAGCCGGGATCTCGTCGGGATCGTGCTGGCCGTCGCCGTCGATCACCACGACGGCGTCGTAGCCGAGCTCACGTGCCCGTGAAAATCCGGCCATCATCGCCTTTGCCTTACCGGCGTTTTCCGGCAGTCTGATGACATCGGCACCGGCGAGTCGGGCGATCTCGGCGGTTTGATCGATCGAGTCGTCGTCGACGACGATCACCCGGTCGGTGTGCTTCTTCGCTTGAAGAACGATGGAACCGATGACGAGGGCCTCGTTGTATGCAGGAGCGATAACCGCGAACTGCGGGTGTTCTGCCACAGGGGTTGCCGAAGTACCCGTAATGTCACGTGGTTTCTCCAGGATCGTTCTACCGGAGAAGCGAATTTCTCCAGGGATCGGATTCCACCCCCGAGAGAGGAGACCGGAAGGGGGAAGGCACACACTCCTTGCAGGCTGCTCTCCGCGGGCATCCGCCGTACGTGCAGCCTTTCCGCCCCTGCCATTGGGATGTACCGGCGCGATGTTGCTGCCGGACTGGGGAAAAAACCTGGTATCTGTCAGTTTCGCACATGTAGAAGCCTCGGTAGTAACTGGATGGATAGATCCTAACCAGTGCACGTGAAACCCTCCATCACAGCATCTCCCGGACAACCCCTCTAAACAGGCAGGGCGCCAGAAGGATGGATCGGAACAGATCTGGGGAGTTGCCCGACTCAATCACACTGCACAGGGCCCGCCATATGGACTACTGGCATATATAATTTTCCGAATCGCTGATTATGGCAACCGTATCGCATTGCATTCGGTAAATTGGCGGCGGTAAAGCCACCTGGGAGACGAACGGCCCAACCGGGAGCAAAGAGACGGGATAACAGTGCCGGTACACAGCCCCTTTTTCATAAAACTGCGGCATCAGTCCCCTGCTTCATCATAAGTTCAGTGGGGGTAACTTTCATCATCTGCCGCTGAAGTGCTCGATCAGTAGTTGGTGTGGGAGTAATTAATGGTTCGGCAGTTCAGGCAGTATCACGGAACCCTCCGTACCAGGTCCGGCACCATAAAACATCCCGGGCGCCTTACGCAGCAGGACTGGCCCGTTGGCGCCCCCACGTGGGGCAAAATATATATTTCTCAACCTCCAGTTTGGAGCAGTGCGTCAAGGGGGAAGGCAATATTCCAGACTGCCCATACCTTAAGAGTTTTCTATCCGAAGGCAGCAGGGACCTGCTGCCGGGGGTGAAGAGTGCAGAGATCAGCCGTCAGATACTGATGAATCTCAGTGGCGACCCCAGGCAATTTTGTGGTAACAACGAGTCTGCCGGGAGGGAGGTATGACATCTGTGCGGCTTCGAGCTGTAGGGGATGTTCTGCTCTGGACGAGGAACGGGAAAGAGCCGTTTGCCCTGATTCAGCACGAACTCCGGCAGAAGGATCTGCTCTTTGGGAACCTGGAGACCGCCCTCTCCGAGACCGGAACCGAGAGCAAGAAGCGCTGGATCAATACAAACCCGCCAGAAGCAGGCGACTACCTCAGAGATGCCGGATTTGACATCGTCAGCGTGGCGAATAACCACACGCTCGATATGGGCCGGGAAGGGTTCGAGAAGACCCTCGAGGGTCTGGAAACCCGAGGAATCGCCTATATCGGTGGAGCAAGGGGTGACGATCCCCCTGCAGGGCAGGTTATCGAGCGGAACGGGATCCGGCTGGGGTTCCTGGCCTACACGAGCGGACGATTCCGGTCGCCATCAGGAGTCACGGTAGCAAAACTGCGGAAAAAAGCCATAATCAACGACATCAAGACGCTGAAGGACCAGTGCGACCATGTTATTCTCTCCCTGCACTGGGGAATCGAGAATACGTACTATCCCTCCCCCAACCAGGTCCGGCTTGCCCATGCCCTCATCGACAGCGGGGCGACCCTGATCCTTGGGCACCATTCGCATACCATCCAGGGGTTGGAACGGTATAATGACGGATTGATCGCCTATTCCCTTGGAAACTTCCAGTTTGATACCGAGATCTTCAAGGAGAAGATTAACAGCACCATGATCCTCTCTGTAGACTTTGACCGGCATGGCATCCGGGATTACACGACCATCCCCTGCATCATCAATAGCGACTTCCAGCCTGAGGTTGCGAAGGGATCAACCCGGGAACAGGTGCAGCGCTGGATTGCAAAATGTTCTGAACGAGTGCAGAAAGGGGAAGTCAGCCGGCGGTGGTGGTTTGAAGAGATCGGTGAGGACTACCTGGTATATAATCTGGAGAGTTATCGCTACCGCATCCGACGGCACGGGCTCGCACCTCTGATCGAGTGTGGAGTCTGGTTGGTGACACCGTTCTGCCTCAACTGCTATGCGGGTATGATCAGGAAACGGCTGAAACAACGGAGCATAAGAGGATACGCATGAATATTTTACAGGTTACCCCGTTCTTTAAACCACTCTGGGAATCGGGAGGAGTTGCGCGAGTTGCATATGATATTTCTCATAACCTTCACGCGAATGGGCACGACGTCACGGTATATACGACGAACAGGAGCCTCCACGCCTACGATCTGCCGACGAATCGTCCAACCAAAGTTGACGGGATGAACGTCTACTACTTCGAAAACCTGCGCAAGTACATCCCGATAACAGCTCCTCCGGTGATGCCGTACTACATGCCGGCAGTCGCACGAAGGGAGATTGCAGGGTTCGACGTGATCCATATCCACGACCATCGTACCCTGCTTACCGTCATCGCGTCGCATTATGCAAGGAAATACGGCATTCCGTATGTGCTCCAGGCGCATGGGGCACTCCCGCGGGATACCGGATCTACACGGATGAAACGGCTCTTTGATATGCTCTGGACAGAGGATGTCATTCGCGGCGCTGCAGGGGTGATTGCGCTCAACAAGATCGAGGCGGATCATTACCGGATGCTGGGGGTTGATGACGAAAAGATAGCAATTATCCCGAACGGACTCGATCTTGCTGAGTATCGCGACCTCCCTCCCCGCGGTAAGTTTCGCGCAGCATGGGGCATCGGCGAGACCACCAAAATCGTGCTCTACCTCGGACGGCTCGACCCGACGAAAGGCATCGACCTCCTGATCCGATCGTTTGCGCTTCTTGCGCGGGAGTTCGATGATGTTGTCCTCATGCTGGTAGGCGAAGATATGGGATTCAACCATGAATTCAAACAGTTGATCCAGTCGCTGGGCATCAGTGACCGCGTGATCTTCACGGGATTCGTAAGCAAGGAAGATAAGTTGGCTGCATATATTGATGCAGACGTCTTCGTCACACCGAGTTTCACTGGATTCCCGGTCACATTTCTTGAGTCCTGCCTCTGCGGGACGCCAATCGTGACAACGGGGCATGGAGATCTGCTCGAATGGATAGACAATACCATCGGGTTCAATACCGAATACACACCGGAAGCGTTCGCCGAGACTGTCGGTCGCCTGCTCAACGACGATGCCCTGCGGGCAAGGCTTGGTGAACAGGCGAAAGAGCTCGTCCTGACAAGATACAACTGGCAGTCAATCGTCCATGAGATTGAGAACTTTTACGCAAAGGTCGCAAACGGCAGCCTCAGCAAGCGGGGTTCCGTCCGGGTCTGACGGATTCAAGATCCCCTAAAACTCTTTTTGGAAGTTCGCGAAGACCTGCCCTGCATAAAATCAGGTGCCCAGGGTTCACGCCAGAAGTCCGAACAAGATGGCGACTATCCGCCGCATAAAGACAAAAAAAGATTGGGGCCAGACCCTGTGCGGGCCAGGCGGTATCGACCGATCTACTCACCGGCAGACGTAGCCTTCATGCCTGCAGTCTGGACATTCTGGCCGCCCTCGACCAGGAAGGCCTTCGGAGAGTCGGAGACGATCTCGCCGGTGTACTGGACATTCTGGTTGTTCTTCGCCCAGACCAGTGTCTCAACCCGATCGCCGGATGCATGGATGTCAACCACAGCATCGCCAAACTGGCCGTTTGTACCGCCGAGACTTGCACCCTTGCCGTCGATTCCGGCCGGGTTTATGAGGTTGAAGTTCTTGATCTGGATGTTCTTTGCAAGATCAACCTGGAGACCGTAGCCGTGCGAGTCAATGCTCGAGCAGTTCTCAAGCACCAGAGCGGGGTCAGTCGAGCGGCACGGGATGCTGTAGTAGCCGGCCGGCTTACGGTATGTGTAGTCTGTCTTTCCGGCACCGGTATCCTTCTCGACGCAGTTGTAGAGTTTGCCGCCGTTCGTGGCATAGAAACCATACAGCGAGTTGCCTTCCGCCGTACAGTTGATGAACGTCGCGTCAGCGTTCGGAGCGTAGTAGCCGCACCCGAAGTAGTGGGTCGACATATCGCTCTGCTTGTAGGGCACCGTCGGATACGGCTTCTGCCCGTTGTTCCGGCTCACACAGTTCTCAAGGACCGCGTCCGTCACCGTGGGATCGAACTCGAAGTGGAATCCGGACTCAAGATTGCCTTCTGCAAGACAGTTCGTCACGCGGAGGCCGTCCATGTCATTGAGTTCGGCAAAGTCGAACCCGGTGATCCAGGGGTTGAAGGCACCCGTGCTCCCGCAGTTGATAGCCTCACAGTTATCGTAGCGGACGTTCTTGATCACCTTGTTCGTTGTGCCCCAGGCGTTGTGGAGGAACCCATATGTCCCGGTATCCACGGCCTTGCAGTTGACGAACTCGACATCCTCGAGGGTCGGCGCATAGACGGCCGGGTCGTGGATCAGGAGGAAGACCGCCTGGATGCTTGCATCCGCAGTTCCTGTAATGTTGTGGATCTTTGCGTGGCTTGCCCGGACAGTCACCACACCAAGCCACTTGACGTTGCTGCTGTAGCCGGTGCCCTCGACGGAGAACCCGTCGAGCGTGATGGACTCCTGGTCGACACTGATGCGCCCGTCATGGGTGAACATAAGGTTTGTCGCATCCGGACCCTGCCCAGAGAGCGTCGTGCCTGCCGGCGGAGCGATAATGCCGGCGCAGTTGAACGTACCATCCGAGAGGACGACCTTACCACCATCCGGCAGTGCGTCAAGCGCTGCCTGGATCTCAACGTGGTCGTCGACTCCGTCACAGACATAGTCTGCCTGGTCCTTCGACAGTTCGGTGCTATCGCTTGCAGCCACGGTGAGCGTGGCCGGAGTTGCAGACTCGACTGCACTTACCGGAGAGAATGCTGCAATCAGGCAGCCTACCAGAAGCAGTGCAGTCAGTCTTAGTATATTTCGCCTATCTGTCATGCCATTCAGCCTCTCTGTGAGGTAGAACTATCGTTTTTTGGCCACCGCACATATATTTTATTATAAAAATAAAATTTGTTAGAATAATTGTCTCGATATATAACGGGATATGATCCGCCTGGTTTGGAAGAAGGCGGTATAGATGCGAGAAAAAGGTCTGCAAAAACATTATATAATATCACTTTAATTTAAATCGAAACAGATAAATACTCGCGCTTTCTTCCGGCAGCCACCCAAAAACGGCCCCCCATTAAGCAGGTATGCGCAGAGTTGAAGGAGAACGGGACTGTGCGTCTGGATGGGTCGAGGACTCCGAGAATGATAGCCGGACAGTGACACGAAGCAATACTGGCGCCGCCAAACTCACCAAGAACGGGACAGAGAGAAACCGGGTACTGCATGGACACCGCTTGAGAGCGCCGTCAGGTTCGTACCATCCTGTGGTGGAATATTCGGTCTAACGGTGCTTGAGAAGAGAATATCTATATAGAGGGGGCCCTAGAGAGGGGCCTATGCGAGTGGCATGCCTGACCTTCTGGTTCTACGACTACACCATCCAGATGGCAAACGAGCTTGCCCGGCACACCGATGTGTTGCTGCTGCTTCCGGACTACAGGTCGGAGGAGTACCTGGAGAGCATTGACCCGAGGGTGAGGGTTCGCGTCTTTGGCTACTCACAGTATGCCGGAAGACTTGGGCCGTCGTGCTACCCGATGCTTCGGGAGATCGTTGCCGCGATCGACGATTTTGGGCCGGATATCGTTCACTACCAGGTGAACAACCCCATGCTCTGCCCCCTTCTGCTAATGCTTCGAAAGTATCCGCTCGTGGCGACGTTCCACGACATCGAGCCGCATGCCGGTGAAGACCGACTCCTGGATCTCGGTTCCCTCCTCTATCGGCTCACCCTGTTCGTATCGAGGATTGTACCCGATCGGATCTTCGTTCACGGGAAGGCGCTCAAAAAGGCCCTGGTAGAGGACTACCGCGTCCCGGACCAGAAAGTGCGTGTCATCCCGATCGGGGAGCATGAGGTGACACCGTTTAAAAAATACGAAAAGGTTGATCTCAGGCCGGAGGGTCATCGAATCCTCTTCTTCGGCCGCATCCACCGCTACAAAGGGCTAGAGTGCCTGATCCAGGCAGAACCGTTTATCACCAGGGAGATCCCGGATGCACGGATCGTCATCGCCGGAACAGGAGAGGACTTTGGCAGGTACAGGGCGGCAATGGCGGGCCGGGACGCATTCGAGGTCTACAACTACAGGATACCCTATGAAGAAGGAGCCCGGCTCTTTCAGCAGGCGAGCGTTGTGGTGCTCCCCTACATCGAAGCGTCCCAGAGCGGCGTCATACCGACCGCATATGGGTTCAGACGACCGGTGGTGGTCACAGATGTAGGGAGCCTGCCCGAGGTCGTCGATGACGGAAAGACAGGATACATCGTGCCTCCACGCGACCCGACAGCACTGGCAGATGCGATCGTGAGACTCCTTAAAGACCCGGAAGCATGCCAGCGCATGGGAGAACAGGGCTACATAAAGCTCAAGACGGATATGGCCTGGTCAACGATCGTCCAATCGCTTCTTGCGGTCTACAGCGAGATTGTACCCGCCTCAGAGATTGTCGAAAAGCCTGCAGACGAGGTCCTGATCGAGAGAACGCACGCTGGTGTAAGAGAGCGATGACCGGGAGAGTTCCGCAATGAGACGGTCATCGGGGAGAAGGGATGGACAGTTTCCCCCGGAGCTAGCATACCCAAAGAGAGCGTCCCCGGACCGGGGACGCTGCAAAGGTTTTAATAGGCAGACTCGATAGTAAGTGCACGGACAGGATAATAACCGATCAGAGGCCCCCAATGAGGAAGAGGCCCACCAGAGACTCGCCTGATGTATCATGTACCTGCTCAATCCACTTCAGATGAACGACTGGGATAACAGGAGATTCTTCTGGGTATTTCAGGCGATTCAGCTCGCTTTCATCGGGGTAATCCTCCTTGACCTCCTCGGACACTACATACCGATTGCAAGAGAGGCTCTGGCTTTCCTCTATCTGACATTCCTTCCAGGGGTCCTTGTGCTGAAGGCACTCAGGTTTCATAATCTCGGCACGATCGAGACACTGCTCTACTCCGTCGGACTGAGCCTTGCAGTCCTGATGCTCACAGGTTTTGCCGCAAACATCATCTACCCGCTGCTCGGGTACGCACGCCCATTCTCGTTTGCGAGTCTCTTTCTTACAACCGTCGCTGTTGTGCAAGTTCTGCTCTACATAGCGCTCACAAGAGACCGGGGGCATACCACATCCAACCCTAAAGTGGAGATCCCCCCATCCCCTGCCGTACCATTCCTGATGCTGCTTCCGTTTCTTGCAATCCTCGGGACATATATGCGCGACGAGTATCACATGGTCACTCTACTCTTTCTGCTCCTCATCCTGATCGCGATCATCGGCCTCGCCATCGGATATGACCAGTTCATCCCCGAATCATGTTACCCGCTGGCGGCCTACACCATTGCGCTCTCGCTCCTCTATCATACCGCACTAATATCGGAGTATGTCTGGGGCTATGACATCCATCACGAACTCCATCTCGCAAACAGCGTGTTGATTCCGGGATTCTGGGACATGAGCATACCATACAACACAAACGGGATGCTCTCCGTCGTTGCGCTCGTACCTATCTACTCAATCATCTGCAGTCTCGACCCGGTCTGGGTCTTCAAGATCCTCTACCCACTCCTCTTTGCGTTCGTGCCGCTCGGACTCTACCGGGCAATCGAGAGACAGACAAGCCCGAAGATCGGCCTTATATCGGTCTTCTTCTTCGTCTCGTTCTTTACGTTCTACACCGAGATGATCTCGCTTGCTCGCCAGCAGATCGCAGAACTCTTTCTTGTCCTGACGATCCTCGCGATGATCGACAAAACCATGGACCGCGGCAGGCGGGCATTCCTCATGATCACATTCGGCTTTGCCATGATCGTCTCGCATTATGGCCTCTCGTATATCTACCTCTTCTCACTCATTCCGGCATGGCTGCTGCTGATAACCCTGGAACGCCTGCCGTTCGGCTTGCAGGAACTAGTCCGGAAAGTGGCAGGCACCCTGGCGCCCGACCTGCTTGCTCCAAGAGGGGGCAACCCGCAAGAGATAAGGACACTTGTCCTTCCCTATATCCTGATATTCGCCACGTTCACCTACCTCTGGTACTCGACGATAGCCGAGGGTATGGCATTTGCCACCATCACAGGCATCTGGGATAAGATATGGAACACCCTCTTTGTAGATCCCCTCAATCCGACAACCGCTCAAGGGATGCAGATCCTCACCAGGCGATCATCCACACTCTTGCATAGCCTGGCAAAGATCGTCCATATCACCACCCAGGGGCTCATCGCGGTGGGACTGCTCGCAACCCTGGTAAAGGCGAAACGGTGGCGTATCGAGCCCGAGTATCTTGCTCTCTCACTCATCTTCCTCCTCATAAACGTAGCCGGGATTATCGTTCCGTTCTTTGCAAGCTCCCTCAACACCAGCCGCCTCTACCACATCACCCTGATCTTGCTTGCCCCGTTTGCAATCATCGGTGGTATAACTCTCTACGAGACAGTAGCATCAAGGATACGCATGATAACCGCCATCCCGCTGATGAAAACACCATATCAGATATTATCAGCATTCTTTGTCGTATTCCTCCTCTTTAACAGCGGACTAATCTATCAGATCACAAACGACAACCCGACATCGATGGCGCTCGAGACCACTGGCGATAAACCAGTCTTCAACGGCAAAGAGGTGCAGGGGGCCAGATGGCTCTACTTAGAGGGTATCAACCGTCCAATCTACGTCGACGGTATGCGCTGGTGGCTCCTGCTGGGCTTTGATCCGGATCATCAACGTTACCTACCGGCAAACGTGTCGCTGGTGGAGCCGAACTCCTACCTTTACTTCGGCACGTATAACCTGGTCCGAGAGAGCGTCCGGCTCGAAGCACAGGAGGGCACGGTCACCGTGGCAGGCTATACCGATGCTGAACAATTCATCAGCAATAAGAATCGGATCTATGATAATGCCGGATCCGTCATCTATTACAGGTGACGGACAGAAACTGGGCACCTGCAACCGGAATTACCCTCAAATAGGGGGTGATCCGGGATCATATCCACCCTTTTCTCTTCAGAATAAGCACCACCAGGATTGTGCCCAGCACATACGTAATAAGCCACGCATACCCCATGCCAATGAGGCCGAAGAGATGCATCAGGGTAAACCCAAGCCCGAGCAGCGCGACACTGACAAAACTGCTGATGACGATGAGACTCCTGAGATCATTTCTCACCTTTGCGATGGATATGAACGTCTGGCAGACGGAGACGAATATAGCGGAGAACGCAAGCACCCGCAGAAGAGCCATTCCTTCGACGTAATCCTTGCCAATCAGGTTGAGGATCTGCTCCCCAAAGAGAGAAAGACCGATGATCGCAGGTATGAGCAGGGCGAACATGCTCGCGAGCGTCCGGAACACGCTTCTTTTCATCTCTCCTCCATGGCTTCCCTCAACAAAGAGCGAGGTCGTGAACGCATACGGGATCATGAAGAGGATTGAGACGATAGCATAGGTGATGTAGTAGCTCGCGGTGCTCTCCGCTCCCAGCACGTGGAGGACCATGATC
The DNA here is from genome assembly GCF_001512385.1 of Methanoculleus sp. DTU007. Lineage (NCBI taxonomy): Archaea > Methanobacteriati > Methanobacteriota > Methanomicrobia > Methanomicrobiales > Methanomicrobiaceae > Methanoculleus > Methanoculleus sp. DTU007. The sequence continues at coordinate 34,021 of NZ_LFRO01000002.1, forward strand.
GGGATGACCATGTTCGGGGCGGACATCAGTATCCCGGCGATATACGCACCGGCAGAGAATTGCCACGCCTCCCGCAGAAAGACCCGGTCTACGCAGAGTGCCGGCCGTACGGAACACCGGGAGAGTAGGAAGAGGGAGAGAATGAGCCCGAGGACAAACGAGAGACCATAGGCGCTGAAGATTCCCATTGCCCCAAGGAAGATCAGAGGGGGGAGGAAGAGGATCCTCGAACCGTAAAGGAGATTCAAAGTAAAGTAGTGCTCAGACTTCCGTAGAGCGTTGAACGCCCCCTCAAAGACCCAGGTGATGGAGTAGGTACCGAGGAAGGCAAGGTAGAGCGGTGCGACCGTCTTGACGATCGTAAGCTCGGGGGATATGACATCCACTGCCGCAATGAAGATCAGCCCCGCACCAAGCGCCACTGCTGTCGGCACAAGGAGGGCGGTTCCGAGCACCCGGTTCTTGTCACGGCTGGGGAAGAACCGGATCACTGATTGATCCAGGCCAAGCCGCGAGATGAGGATGAGAAGCCCCATGGACGACATCAGAGCGGTTGCGATGCCCACATCGGCCTGCGAGTAAAGCCGGGCTGCAATCATCCAGAAGAAGAATCCAAAGCCCGCAGCAACAAGCGAGGAGGCCATGATGAAGAACGAATTTCTGATAAGCGGCTCCTGCAGGTGATGCCTGACCTCACTGAAGTTTTTGGGGAGTGCTACAGCCATCGGGCGCCATTATCGAGCGACATCTATATAGATGTATCCACCGCTCTGCTCCCTTTACCCCCGATGTTAAAACAAAGGATGAGGCTAGAGGACAACTCTAGCCCCGACAAGTGTTCACAGTGACGTTGTTCTGCCAAAGAAGAGATCTGCAATCTTGGCAACGTCAGACCAATCCACGACGCCGTTTCCGTCAAAGTCGGCAGCGGCATCGGGCTTGGTAGTCCCCTGGACCATTCCGGCGACGATCGTCACGTCTGCCCAATCAACGGTGCCATCTCCGTTGAGGTCGCCCTTCGTGGGGGCGGACTGGGCTTTGACAACAATAACCTTGCTCATGATGTTATTGTTCTCATTGCTCTCGGCAATCCGGTTGACATCATCTACGGTAGCTTTCACGGTATGAGTTCCCGTGATGGCCTTCCAGGTTGCACCGACCGAGCCGCCGTTTGCAGTCAGCGTGATTGACGCACCAGGGGCAAGCGAACCAGTATGGGTGTCGGACCAGACACCGGGACCGGCGGCGCCGTCATCAAACGTGAAGAGGACGCCGTGCTTTACGCCCGC
>NZ_LFRO01000010.1:0-9390 GCF_001512385.1 Methanoculleus sp. DTU007
GCGGGATATAGGTTGCCCTGCCGGGATACTGTGGTCCGGGTGGTTACGACGTCGCCGTGGATAGGCGAGGGTTTTAGCCGGACCACCGGGGCTCGAGAGGTGTAGTAGATCGATGCGGAACGGCTGTATATGCGGCGTTCAGGGTGGGTAAGCGCAGTGGTCCGGGTGGTTATGACGTCGCCTGATCAGGCGGAGTCACAATCAGCTAGACCACAACTAGACCGCCACAGCCCGGAACACCGGATATGCCCCATTGGATATTTTTACATATTTTTACTCATATGTGTAATAATTGAGGTGATACAACCATGCCAGGATTTGATGGAACCGGCCCGGCCGGCCGTGGCCCGATGACGGGCGGCCGCCGGGGGCGGTGCGTCTCGCCCCCTGTAGCGGGGACACCAGAAGAAGGTTCCGCGCCGGTGCTTCGCGGCATCGGCCGGGGCGGCATCCCGTGGGGGTGCGGCCGCGGTTTTGGCCGCGGCGGCCGGGCACGCGGCCGGTGGTAGCCGCCGACCCGGAGCGAAGGCACTATCTGCACGGGAGACCGATCTCTACTTCAGGAGATCGGTAGCATGAACGAGAGAGAACCCGGCGAGGGGCGTGGCCGCCGCCAGCGGGGCCGGCCCCGTGTTCGCCGGATGATCGGGGACCAGGGAGCGTTCCGGTGTTTCGGACCGCTCTGCGGGGGGCCCGACGAGTTCGTCGTCGTCCTCCCCGAGGAGGTGGAAGCCCTGCGGCTCGTCGACCTCCAGGGGCTCGAGCAGGAGGAGGCCGCCGTCGCCCTCGGCGTCTCGCGTAAGACCCTCTGGCGCGACCTCCACGATGCACGGGCGAAGGTCGCCGACGCCCTGGTCCACGGGAAGACGATCCGGATCGCCGGGTGCGGCCGCCGGGAGGAAGCGGGGTGTCCCGAGGATGAGGATGCCCCCGCCGGCCCGGCGACCTGATGGGGCATCCGCTCTGTACTTGTTCTTGAAAACCGAGTGGGCCCGGAGGGATTCGAACCCACGACCGCTCGGTTATGAGCCGAGCGCTCTAACCGGACTAAGCTACGGGCCCCAAACGAGCGCCAAGACCCGCGGACTTGGAGATTGGCGCAAGTTACTGCCGATCCCGGGATCCGCACGGATCACGGTGCACATAAACATCTCCTTTGAACGTTATATATTATGCGCACCAATCCCCGCCTGTCTCGCGCTCCTTTTCTCTTACACCTCCCGTGCCGCCGGGTCGGCCGTCCGGATGACCGAGAGCACCTCCTGCACTTTCCCATCCATGAGATCCCTCGTCTCCGCTTCAAGGTTCAGCCGCACCACCGGCTCGGTGTGCGAGGGGCGGATGTTGAACCACCACGTCGGGTAGCCGATGGTCAGGCCGTCGAGGTGATCGAGGTCGGCGTCCCGGTAGCGTGCCTCGAGCACCGCGAGCACCGCCGAAGGATCGCGCACCGCAAGGTTGATCTCCCCGGTCGAGGGATAGCGCTCCAGCGGCCGGATGAGCTCGGAGAGGGTCTGACCGCTTGCTGCGAGGATGTTTGCGACGAGGACCATCGTTAGAAGTCCGTTGTCGGCGTAGCCCATATCCCGGTAGTAGTAGTGGCCCGAGAGTTCGCCGGCGAATATGGCCTTCTCCTCCCGCATCAGGGCCTTGATGAAGGCGTGGCCCACCCTCGAGCGGACGGCCCGACCGTGAGCCCTCTCGATCGCCTCGACGACCGCCCTGCTCGACCGGAGATCGTAGAGGATCGTCGCCCCTGGGTTCTCTCCAAGCAGGTAGTCGGCGATCAGCGCCGTCACCAGGTCCTCCCGGACGCGTTCGCCCCGCTCGTCGATGAATCCGCACCGGTCGCCGTCGCCGTCGAACGCGACTCCGAAGTCCGCACCCTCGGCGACGACCCGTTCTTGAAGTTCTTGAGTGGTCTTGGGGTCGAGCGGGTTTGCGTGGTGGTGGGGGAACCGCCCGTCGGGCTCGAGGTAGAGAGGGATGAGCCGCCAGGCCGGGACCCGCTCAAAGAGCCGGGGCACCTCCGGCCCAACCATCCCGTTCCCGGCGTCCGCCACGATCGTGAGGGGCCCGGGGCTCCGGACGAATCCGGCCACCTTTCCGATGTAGTCGTCGAGCATATCGGTCCTGCGGCACGATCCGGCGGCGCGGACGACCGGCTCCTCATCGGTCAGGGTCTCGAGGGGCGGCAGGTCCCGGTCGCCGGAGAGCGGGACGGCGTCTTCGCGGGCGAGTTTGAATCCGTTCATCTCCCCGGGGAGGTGCGAGGCCGTCACCATCACCCCGCCGTCGAACTTCCCCGCGGCGATGGCGTAGTTGAGGAGCGGGGTGCTCACCATCCCGATATCGGTGACCTCCGCTCCGGCCTCGACCGCACCCTCGATGAACGCCCGGGCAAGCGCCGGGGACGAGAGGCGCATATCCCGCCCGACGACGATCTGCTCCGCCGCAAGGAGACGGATGAAGGCGTTTCCGATCCTCTTTGCCGTCACCTCGTCGAGTTCGTCCGGGTAGCGCCCCCGGATATCGTAGGCCCGAAAGATCTCTGCCATCTCACGTCTCCCCCCGAAGCGGTGAGATCGCCCGCAGGCGCTCAATCACCCCCGGGAGGACCGAGAGAACGTAATCGATATCGTCGTCGGTATTCCGGGAGCCGAGGGTGAGCCGGAGCGAGCCGTGCGCCTCCTCGTGCGGAAGACCGCAGGCCGTAAGGACATGCGAGGGCTCAAGCGATGCCGAGGTGCAGGCGCTCCCCGTCGAGGCGGCGATCCCGAGCGCATCGAGCATAAGGAGGATCGATTCGCCCTCGACGTAGCGGAAGGCGACGTTCACGTTGTTCGGGAGCCGCTCGGTAGGGTGGCCGTTTAAGCGGGTATCCGGGATGGTCTCCAGGATCTTGCGGATCAGCCTATCCCGCATCGCGGCGAGCCTGGGGGACTTCTCCGGCATCTCGGCGACGGCCAGTTCAATCGCCCGCCCAAGCCCGACAATCCCGGGAACGTTCTCCGTCCCGGCCCGTTTTCCCCGCTCCTGCGCCCCGCCGTCGATAAACGTCCCGATCCGGGTCCTCTTTCTGATGTAGAGCGCTCCCACCCCTTTCGGCCCGCCGAACTTGTGGGCCGAGAGTGCAAGCAGATCGGCCCCCATATCGTCCACGCTCACCGGTATCGCCCCGATCGCCTGGACGGCGTCGGTGTGGAATGGAATATCATGGTCGTGAGCGACTTTCGCGATCTCTGCGACCGGTTCGATCGTCCCGATCTCGTTGTTTGCGGTCATTATCGATATGAGGATGGTCTGATCCGTGATCGCCTCCTCGACCGTAGCCGGGTCCACCCGGCCGAACTCGTCCACGGGGAGGTAGGTGACCCGGTAGCCCTGCTTCTCGAGGCTCTCGCAGGTGTGGATGACGGCGTGGTGCTCGATCGAGGATGTGATGATATGATCGCCCTTCTTCCTGTTTGCCGCCGCCACCCCCTTGATTGCCCAGTTGTCGGCCTCGGTTCCCCCGGAGGTGAAGAAGATCTCTTCGGGGCTTGCACCGATCGCCGCAGCCACCTTCCTCCGTGCCTCCTCCACCGCCTCTTTCGCCTCCCGGGCGAGGGTGTAGAGCGAGGAGGGATTCCCGAACCGCTCCGAGAAATAGGGGAGCATCGCCCGGGCGACCTCCGGACGCGTCGGGGTCGTCGCCGCATGGTCCATGTAGACCGATCGTTTCTCTTCCATCCTGGTCACTTTGCCGGCATCGGCTGGAACCCGCGCATCGTCTCCGCCATCTCCCGGAGCCGCCGGTCCACGAGGTAGTTCACCGTCCCTTCCTCATACGTCCCGTCTTCCCGGCGGGTACCCGCCGGAACCCCGGTGAGGATCTCGATCCCCTCGTCGATCGTCCGGACAGGGTAGATACGGAACTTCCCGGCCTTTGCGGCCTCGACGATCTCCTCTTTCAGCATCAGGTTCTGGACGTTGCTTGCCGGGATCAGGACTCCCTGGTTTCCGTTGAGCCCTTTTGCCTTGCAGACCTCATAGAATCCCTCCAGTTTCTCGTTGACGCCGCCGATTGCCTGGACCTCTCCCTTCTGGTTCACGGAACCCGTGACAGCGAGGTACTGCTTTATGGGGAGACCCGAGAGCGCCGAGAGGAGGGCGTAGAGTTCGGTGCTCGAGGCGGAGTCGCCCTCAATCCCCTCGTAACTCTGCTCAAAGACGAGCCGGGCCGAGAGAGAGAGGGGTTTGTCGTGTGCGTATTTGTTGTTGAGGTAACCGTTGATGATGAGGACCCCTTTGGTATGGATCGGCCCTCCAAGCGCCGCTTCCCGCTCGATATCCACGATACCCTCTCGGCCGACCCCGACGCTCGCGGTCACCTTCGACGGCCGGCCGAAGGCAAAGTCCCCTAGCCCGATCACCGATAGACCGTTCACCTGGCCGACCTTCTCTCCCTCGGTATCGATGAGGAAGATCTCGCGCTCGATGGCCTCCTCGATCTTCTTCTGGATCAGGTTCGAGCGGTAGACCTTCTCCTCGATCGCCTTCATGACATGCTGCTTTTCGATCATCTCCGCCCCGTCGCTCGCGGCGTAGAAGTTCGCCTCCCGGATGAGATCCGCGATCGCAGCGAAATGGGTGGAGAGTTTCTTTTTATCCGCGGCAAGACGCGAGCCGTGCTCGATCACCCTCGCGATCGCCTCCCGATCGAGGTGCCGGAGGTTCTCCTCCCGGACGAGGTTGCACATAAAGTCGGCATACTTTCTCGCGTTCTCGTCGTTTCGGTCCATCACGGTATCGAAGTCGGCTTTGACCTTGAAGAGCTCCTTGAAGTCCGGGTCCAGTTGATAGAGGAGATGGTAGAGCATCGGGGTCCCGATCAGGGCCACCTTGATATCAAGGGGTATCGCCTCGGGCTTGATGGTCTTTGCCGTGATGAACCCCATCCGCTCGCCCGGCTCCTCGATGACGATCTTCCCGGTCTTTAAGGCCGTCTTGAGCCCGTCCCAGGAGAAGGGGGCTCGAAGGAGGTCTTCGACATTGAGGACGAGGTAGCCGCCGTTGGCTTTATGCAACGATCCCGGCCGGATCATCGTGAAGTCGGTTGTGAAGATTCCAAACTGCACCTCCCTCTCGATCTTTCCAAGAAGGTTCTGGAAGGTCGGGTTCTCCTCGACGATCACCGGCGCCCCTTTGGCCTCGGCGTTGTCGACGACGACGTTCACCTCGTACTTCCGGAACGGAAGCTCCCGGATGAAGGCCTGGAACTGGGGCGGGATCCCGGGCTGCTCAGGCATGCCGAGGAAGGTCTGGAGATTCTCGAGTATGTCGTTCTGAACGGCGTCGATGTACTCGGGGATCTCAGGAACGTCGGCATACTTCTCTTTTAATTCGGCAACGAGGTTCCCGATCGCGTAGAGCGCGATGTCGTGGTTTAATCCCTTGACCGCCTCCATACCCTGCCGCTCAAGGTCCTGGACCTGCCGCAAAGTGTTCCGGAGTTCCGTGTTCAGGGCGTCCCGCCGCCGCTGGATCTCTGCCCGCACGTCCTCGGGGAGCGTGATCACCTCCTCTTCGGGTGTCGGCCGGCCGTCGATGACCGGGATGGTCAAAAGACCGATGGGGCTCATCTGGATGACAAACCCGGCTTCCTGGGCGCGCTGATTGATCCTGGCAATGAGATCGGTCCTCCTGTCCTGGAGCGACTGGAGAGTCTTATCCCGCCGCTCGGTATACGCTTCGCTCTGGAATGCCCGGGGAAGCGCCTGCCGGACCTCCTCGATGAATCGTTTCATGTCGTCCCGAAACTCTGTCCCCCTCCCTGCCGGAAGGGAGATGGCGTTGGGCTCGTACTGGTTCTCAAAGTTATGCACGTAGACCCAGTCGTTTGCTCTCGACTTGGCCTTCGCGAGCTGGTCAAGGAAACTCCGCACAGCGCTCATCCGCCCGGTCCCTTGGGCGCCTGCAGCGTAGACGTTGAACCCCCGCTCCCGGATCTCAAGACCGAACCGCAACGCCCGGAGTGCTCGCTCCTGACCGATGATCTCTTCGAGCGGGCGCATCTCTCCGGTGCTGGCGCACTCGACTCTTCCCGGCTCGTAGACGTTCCGGTACTCTCCAATATCCAAAGGCTGAACCATCACTCTCACCAGGTTTTACAACTACACCGCAGGATGTCGCTCGCCTTAAAAAATGTTCCCCGGTCCGGTACTGCGTCGCCCGAATGGTACGATAGATGGTTTTACTTTCTTTTGCGCATATGTGTAGTATGTCTGCATGCGGCTCCGTGTGAGCGATAGGAGACGTGAGATCATGAGGATTGCGATTGCACAGGACAAAAACCAGGTGTCCGGGCACTTCGGGCACTGTGAAGGGTATGCGATATTCGACGTCGAAGATTCGATCATCTACAGAAGAGACGATCTCCCGAACCCCGGCCACGAGCCCGGCCGGCTCCCGGTCTTTCTTGCAGAGCACGGTGTCAACCTGATCATCGCCGGCGGCATGGGTCCGCGAGCCGTCGAGCTCTTCAACGCAAACGGAATTCAGGTTCTCCTCGGGATCAGCGGAAACGTCGACTACATCGCACAGGATTACATCGCCGGCCGCCTTTCTCCGGGGAAGAGCTCCTGCCACCACGAAGACGGCGGCGAGTGCGACGGGCACCAATGAGACGGGTGCACCACCCATAGTATTATGCTCATATGAGCAAAAACCACCAGAGGAGTGAATCAGGATGATAGTCGGTATCACGGCACGTGCAGCAGGCACAGACGCCCCGGTCGAGCAGCGGTTCGGCCGGGCACCTTACTTCGTCTTCGTCGACACGGAGACGGGGAAAGCGGAATCGATCGAAAACCCCCTCGTTGACGCTGCCGGCGGGGTCGGTCCCCGGGCGGTCCAGATGTTTTCGGAGCACGGCGCGACGGTGGTCATCACCGGTCAGGTCGGCGGGAACGCTGCAAAAGCGCTCGAAGCCGGGGGGATCAGGGCATACGCCTACCGCGGAAGCGGCAGCGTGGCCGATGCCCTCGCGCAGTATACCGCCGGGAACCTGCAGCCGCTCCCCCTTGCATGAAGCGGAACCCAGTATGAAGATCGCGATTGCAAGCGGGAAAGGCGGCACCGGGAAGAGTACGGTGGCGGCGAACCTCGCCTGCACGCTCTCCCGCTCCCGCGAGGTGGTGCTCGTCGACTGCGATGTCGAGGAGCCGAACCTCCACCTCTTTTTCCCCGCTACTACCGTGGACGTGCCGGTGACGACACCGGTTCCGGAGATCGATCCCGCCCGCTGCACCCTCTGCGGTGAGTGCGGGAAGTTCTGCCGGTTCGGGGCGCTCTCGGTCTTGAAAGACCGCGTCCTCGTCTTCCCGGAACTCTGCCACTCGTGCGGGGGCTGCTCCCTCGTCTGCCCGCAGGGAGCCGTCCGGGAAGTCCCGCGCACCGTCGGCCGGGTCGCGTGCTCCCGCCCCCTCCCCCGCCTCACCCTGGTGAGCGGCGTCTTGAACGAGGGGGAGGTGCAGGCCCCGGCGGTCATCAGGGCGGCAAAGCTGCTCGCGGAGGGGCACCCGCTCACCCTCTACGATGCCTCTCCGGGGATCGCCTGCCCGGTGATCGAGACGCTCGAGGGGAGCGATGCCTGCATCCTGGTGACCGAATCGACGCCTTTCGGGCTGCACGACCTCCGCCTCGCGGCCGAGGTGGTGGAGAGGGTCGGTATTCCTGCCGGCGTCGTGATCAACCGCAGCGACGGCAAGGACGAGGAGACTCTCGACTTCTGCCGGGAGCGCGGGCTCCCCGTCATCATGACCATCCCGTTTTCGCGGGAGATCGCCGCCGTCCAGAACCGTGGCGGTCTCATCGCCGCGCTCCTTCCCGGGTGGGAGGAGCGGTTCGTCGCCCTCTTTGAAGCGGTCGTGAAGATCGCGGGGGTGAGTCCGTGATCCGGCTTGCGGTCGTCAGCGGCAAGGGCGGCACCGGGAAGACGATGGTGGCCGCGGCGCTCGCGGATATCAGCGGGGTGCCGCAGGTTCTCGCCGACTGCGACGTGGACGCCGCGAACCTGGAGCTCCTCTTCCGCCCCCGGCGGCTAACCACGGAGGAGTTCCGGGGGCTCGCGGCGGCCCGGATCGACCCGGAACGGTGCCGTGGCTGCGGCATCTGCGCCGACCACTGCCGGTTCGGGGCAATCGTGCGCCGCGACGACGCCTGGGAGGTGGACACGCTGCACTGCGAAGGCTGCGCTGTCTGCACCTATGTCTGCCCCATGGGAGCGATCTCTATGGAACAGCGCGTCTGCGGCGAGATCTACACTTCGGCGACCGACCGGGGCAACCTCGCCCATGCCCGGCTCTTCCCGGGCTCGGGGAACTCAGGATTGCTCGTCACCGAGGTGAAGAAGCGGGCCGTGAGTCTTGCGGACGGCGCCGACCTGCTGCTTGCCGACGGCCCGCCGGGGATAGGCTGCCCGTTGATCGCGACGATAAGCGGCATGGACGCGGTTCTCATCGTCACGGAGCCGGGGGTCTCGGCGCTCCACGATCTCGAACGGCTCGTGACGGTCTGCCGCCGGTTCGGCGTCCGGATCTTCGCCGCTATCAACCGGTTCGATCTCGCGGAGGATATCTGCAAGAGGATCGAGGACTACTGCGAGAGAGAGGGCATCGTGGTAGCGGGCAAGATACCGTTCGACCCGGCGGTGGTCGACGCCGTCCGTAGCGGCCGCCCCGTGACCCGGAGTGAGTCCCCGGCAACGGATGCACTCCGGGCGCTCCGCGATACCCTCTTTGCCGAACTCGGGCTTGAATAAGCTCGCTCCTTTTTCCGATCAAGGTCTCCCGAGCACCGGGAGGCCTTGAAGAGGTGGGTCGCGCGATGCCGCACCACCGACTTCTATCGATAACCGGGTGTTATCCGAAGGTTGTGGAAAGCATTTCAACAGGGCTAAAAAAAGAGATTTATTGGTTTAGAACCGGGGTTTTCTGTGCTTNNGGGAGGCAGTCCTGGCAATACACGGGTCTGCCTTCGGTCGGCTTGAAGGGGACTTCGCACTCTTTCCCACAGTCTGAACAAACGGTCTTCGTCATTTCACGGGGCCCGCCGAAGTTCCTCGGTCCACCGAAATTTCTGTTTCCTCTGTTATAATCCATTGGATTGCTCATGCAGATAGAACACTGCCTGTAGAGTTATGATTGGATAGTATATATTGTAGCTCATCGGTACGGGTGGACAGCAGGACAGCCGGAAAAAGAATGCGCAGTTAATCCCCTGGTTCTTCTCTCATCGAGCGTTACGCCGGGAGCTGAATGGTGTTCGGGTCGCTGGCGTTCGTTGGAATCCTGATCGACCTCCCTGGTTTGCCCCGGTACGTCCCCGACCCACCGGATTCCGGCAGGA
>NZ_LFRO01000010.1:9424-17425 GCF_001512385.1 Methanoculleus sp. DTU007
CGCTACGGCCCTTTCAACGAGCAGAGAGCCCGGGAGTTCTTCGAGGTCGAGGAGAGCCTCGGCGGGACCGCCAGGATCGTCCGGCTGGAGGAGGATGGACTCAGGGAGACGTGGCGGGTCGTCACGGAGTGCGGCGACTGGGGCGGCGTGCCGAGAGCGGAAGCGCCGCCGTCGCAATGAATCGGGAAAGAACGTTTACTCACGCGGCTTCAATCCGGCGGCCGCAAAGACCGCATCTCTTCCTGCGCGCTCCATCATCTCGCCAAGCCGCTCTCCTGGCAGTGCTCTCTCCCGGTAACTTTCAAGAACCTTTCCTACAATCCCGAGCACCTCTTCTTCGGCGATCAACCCGTCCGCCTCGATCCCGGTCTGAAGGACCCTTCCCGACCTCCCGCCGAGGAAGAAGCGCACCCCCTCTTTCTGGACCCCAATAGCATCCATGGGGCAGATCGTTATGCAATCGCCGCATCCAACGCAGGCTTCTTCGGAGTAGTGGGCCTCGCCGTCGACGACCCGGACGGCTCCTTCGCGACAGGTCTTCTCGCACGCGCCGCAACCGTTGCACTCCCCGACGCCGTACTCTGGGAACCGCAGGCCCATGATCCCGATGTCGTTTAATTGAACTCTCGCGCAGTTGTTTGGGCATCCGGTGACGGCGATCTTGAGTTTCCAGGGGAGTTCGTATCCTCCGTAGCGCTCCTCGATCGCCCGGGCGAGCCCCTGCGTGTCGCAGCACCCGTGCCTGCAGGTCGTACCCTTGCAGGCGACGACCGACCGGAGGGCAGCCCCGGTGCTCCCCGGCTCTATCCCCGCCTCCCGGAGCCTTTCTGCAACCGCTTGGGCGTCCCGTCGGTCGATGTTTGGGAACTCCACGTTGAGCCGCGTCGTCAGCCCGATCGTCCCGTCACCGAACTCCTCCGCGATCCGTGCCAGTGCCGCCATCTGCGGCGCGGTCATCAAGCCGGCGAGGATCTTTCCGCGGACTGCGACTTTCCCCTTTTCCCGGAGTCTGATAACCCCCTGAAACTTCTTCCTGTCGGCCATATTCTAACTGTACGTATCGCGAGATCTCTGGTTAAACCATCCTGTGGAAAGTGGACACAAAGCGCATATACCCTCGCGCCCGATAACGGGGCGTGGACCTTCTAACCCAGGTATGCAACGTCCTGCTCTGGGCCGGGCTCATCAAACTTCTCCAGATGACCCTCTGGCCCAGCCTCCGCCAAACACTTGGCGACTACGCCTATCCGGCGGCATACCCGGCCTCCCTCCTCCTCTTTGCCCTTGCGACCTGGTACTGCGGCTTCTTCCGCATCCCGGTTGTCCTCGCCCTCCTTCTCTTCATTCTCCTCGGGATCTGGGGCATCCGGCGGGGGGACTACTGGATCCCCGGGATCCGGGGCAATCTTACCTGGGACGCGGTCTTCCTCGTCGGGTTTCTCTTCGCGCTTGCCGTCCGGTTCACGAATCCGCCCATCAACTACTTCAGCGAACAGTACATGAACCACGCCTTCATCGCGAGCATCATCCGTGAACCGGTCGTGCCGCCGCTCGATCCCTGGTTTGCGGGAGGAGATCTCACCGTCTACTACTACCTCGGCCACTGGCTGATGGGCACTCTTTCGATCGCCACCGGCATTCCATCGGAGGTGGCTTTCAACCTCGTCCCGGCCACGGTCTACGGGACGGCGTTCGTCGTCCTCTACGCCCTCGGCCGCCTCCTCCTCGATCGCTACCGATGGCTCCCCCTCGCGGTCCTCCTCATCGTCCCGCCGTCGGTTCTCTGGTCGCTCGCCGCGGGCGCCGATATCTACCAGGCCTTCCAGGAGACCAACTGGATCATTCATGGTGCCCGGGTCGAGTTTCCGGTCTTCTCACTCATCCTCGGGAACGTCCACGCCTTCGAGATGGCTCTCTTCAACGAGGTCTTCCTCATCTTCCTCCTCGGGTTTGCATGGTGCCGGTGGGGTGGGCTCGATCTCCGGGGGCGGGGGGCGCTCGCCCTCCTCCTTGCCCTCTCCATCGGCTCGATGCCGCTCCTCTCCTCCTGGGATGCTCTCGTCTACGCACCCCTAGTCGCGATCTTTCTCCTCGTGCTCGCTCTCCGTGAGCGGGACCGCTCCACACTCATGGCCGCCCTCTTCGTCCCCGCGTTCGCTCTTGCCCTCTACCTCCCCTACTACTTCCACCTCGAGCCTGCGGGTATCGGCGGGATCGGCACCGGGTTTCCCCCCACCGACCCGCTCGCGTTTCTCGCGGTCTGGGGCGGGTTTCTCGCTCTCACCTACGTCGCCGTCGCCCGGGATATACGCCGCTCCCCCTTCCTGCTCGCCGTCGCCGCACCGGCCCTCATCAGCGGCTACGTGGCTCTCGCGGTCATCCTCGTGCCGCTCGTCTATCTTCTCGTCCGGCGGGAGCGCTCGTTTGCCGACCTCCTCTGCATCGCCGGCCTTGCGGTCCTCGGCTTCTGCGAGGTCGTCTATCTTCAGGAGATGCTCGGGGGCGACTACAGCCGGTTCAATACAATCTTCAAGTTCTACTTCGATGCCTGGATTTTGCTCGGGACCGGCACCATTCTTGCTGCCGCCGGCTGGCTTTCCGGGCGGCGGCCGATCCCGGTATCCCGGTGGCTTGCACTCGCCGCCTCCGCTGCCCTCATCCTCGCACCGGTTGCCCTCAACATCGAGATCGGCCGGGGGCTCCTCGGGATCGAGTACCCTCCGGCGGGCTACCACACGCTCGATGGGCTTGCCTACCTTGATGCCACGCGACCCGCGGAGGCCGCGGCGATCGATTTCCTGCGGACGCTCGACGGTGACCACCGGATTGTCGAGGCGGAGAACGGCGATTATGGCTATTACTCCCGGATATCGTCTCTTACCGGTATCCCGACGATTCTCGGCCAGAGGAGTCACGAACTGACCTGGCGGGGGAACGGCCCCTGGTATACAGAGCGCCCGGCGGACATCCGGGCGATCTACGAGGACCCAGAGCGTTCTCTCGCGCTCATGGAGAAGTACAACGCGACCCTCCTCTACGTCGGCGAGCCCGAGCGCGAGCGCTACGACGTCCGACTCCCAGACCAGGGACTCACTCTGATCTATGATGAGGGTGGGGTTCGGATCTATGAGCGGGTTGGATAACCTTTATCGATACCTCTCCATAGGGAGGGGCCATGACACGAGCAGTCGTAGTCATGGTATCCGTGCTCGTCCTCATCGCTCTGGCAGGCGTTGCCGGGGCGCAGGTGAGCCCGGATAATGAGACCAACATGACGCAGACACCCGCTCCCGGGATCCCGGGCGGGAACTTGACGAACGCAGGATCGCCCTATGCAGCGGTGTTTGAGAACAATACATCCGTCACCCGACTTATTGAGGATGAACCGCTCAACGTGAGTCTCGAACCGATTGCCGAGGGTTTTGTCGCCCCGGTGATGCTCACGCACGCCGGCGATGATTCGGGCAGGCTCTTTGTCGTCGACCAGATCGGGACGGTCTCGATCATCTATCCTAACGGCACACGCGCCGAGGAGCCGTTCCTGGACGTTCGAGATCGTCTGGTCGACCTCGATCCGTCGTTTGATGAGCGCGGTCTCCTCTCGATAGCCTTCCACCCCGAATTCCGGGAGAACGGGAGGGTCTTTGCATTCTACAGCGCACCCCTCCGCGAGGGGGCGCCCGAGGGCTGGAACTGCACGAACCGTCTCGTGGAGTTCCAGGTCGATCCCGAGAACCCCGACCGGGTCGACATGACCTCGGAGAAGATCCTGATGGAGATCGACAAACCGCAGTTCAACCACAACGGCGGGAGCATCGGCTTTAGCCCCCGTGACGGCTACCTCTACGTCCCGCTTGGCGACGGTGGGGCAGGAGACGATAACGGGACCGGCCACACGCCAGTGATCGGGAACGCTCAGGATCTCACAAAGATCTACGGCAAGATGCTCCGGATCGACGTTGACAACGTCACCGCCACGAACGCAACACCGCCGGAGAACGCTACCTGGACGACGGCGGCCGGCACCCTCTACGGCATCCCGGCGGACAACCCGTTCGTCGCAAACACGAGCATCCCACCCGAGATCTACGCCTACGGTCTCAGGAACCCCGCTTACCTCCGGTTTGACGCCGAGGGCAACGCCTACGTGGCCGACGCCGGTCAGGAACTCTTTGAGGAGGTTGATATCGTCACGAGGGGCGGAAACTACGGATGGCGCATCATGGAGGGAACCCACTGCTTCGACCCGGAGAACCCCAGGGTCCCACCGGCAACCTGCCCGACGAACGGCTCCTCCGGCGATCCCCTGATCGGCCCCATCATCGAGGGCGGACATGACCTGGGTGTCGTCTTCGTCGGCGGCGGCATCTACAACGGCACGACGCTCCCGGACCTTGCGGGACGCTACATCCTCGGCTACTGGAGCAACAACTTCGCCACCGGGAATGCAACCCTCCTCGCCGCAACCCCACCTGAGGGCTGGGACCCGTCGGCCGTTCCCGACTCCGCCGAGAACCTCACGCCCGAGAACATCGCAATGTGGAGGCTAGAGAGGCTCAACGTGAACGGGACGCCTGCCGGGACCGTAGAGGCCTTCCTCCTCGGGTTCGGTGTGGACGAGTCCTCGGAGATCTACGTGCTCACGACCGACGATGGGGGACCGGATGCATCCAACATGACCGGGAGGGTCTGGAAGCTCGCCCCGGCGAACGTGACGGCGACCCCGACCGCAACACCGACTACAGCACCGCCCCCGCCCCCTGCCGCCGGGGGTGGCGAGAGTGTGACGGTCGATATCGCGGCTGAGAACATCGAGTTCGATACGGAGACGATCACGGTCCCTGCGGGCGCAGAGGTGACGATGAACTTCGATAACCGGGATAGTGCCCCTCACAACGTCGCGATCTACACAGACTCCTCGGCGATGACACCGATCTACATCGGCGAGATCATCACCGGCCCGGGCCAGGTGACTTACACCTTCACGGCGCCGTCGGAGCCCGGAACCTACTTCTTCCGGTGCGATGTGCACCCCTCGATGAACGGGGAGTTCATCGTGGAGTAGGGGGAGACACACCCTCCCTCTTTTCGAACTTGATACACTGGAGCAACCTTTATCGTTCTCGATCGCACCGTCTGGCCCATGGCACGACCGACCATAGTCATGGAAACGACCGCCGTGGTGGTGGGCGCATGACCCCGCAGGCGACAATCGATATCGCGGCCGAGAACTTTGCCTTCAATAAAAAGAGGATCACCGTCCCCGCGGGTGCAGAAGTGACGATAAACTTCGATAACCGGGACGAAGGCATCCCGCACAACGTTGCAGTCTACACGGACTCTTCCGCGGCCACCGCGATCTCTATAGGGGAGATCATCACCGGACCGGCGCGGGCGACCTATACGTTCACAGCGCCCGCAAAGCCCGGAACCTACTTCTTCCGGTGCGATGTGCACCCCTCGATGAACGGGGAGTTCATCGTGGAGTAGGGGGATAACCCCTGTTTTTAAAGAACGGCGCCGGCGATGATCGCTATGGCGTAGACGAGCAGTGATGCATGCATGAGCGGCAGCGCCCGAATCGCCGCGCCCGGGCTCTTTTCCCGGAGGACGATGTAGTTTGCGGCCCCTAGAAGGATGAGCCCTGCAGAAAACCCGGCGATGGTGATCGGCCCGAGTGCGAGACCAAAGACGAGCGCTATCGCGGCGTGGACGGCCGAGAAGCCGAGCGTCCAGGCGACTGCTCCCTTCATGCCGTAGAGGACCGGTATCGTCGCCATCCCCCGTGCACGGTCGTTTCTGATATCGGCGATATCGTTTGCTGCAAGGTGGGCGAGCGTCCAGGGATAGAAGAAGAGGAAGTAGAGGAGGGCGGTCGCGTCCGGGCTCCCGTGCACCAGGTAGCCGGCGACCGGGAAGAGGGCAAAGTCCGTCCGCCCGATTACCTGGGCTATCGGCAGGGTCTGGCTGCGCTTTTTGGTCTGGTAGAAGTACTCGACCAGATACGAGTACCCCATGATCGCGAGGACGTAGAGGCTGTGCGGTGCAGGCAGCGTCACGGCGAGCGCGGTTGCGCTTGCCGCGAGGGCTATGAAGACCGCAAAGGCCGCCCGGGCCGAGATCCGCCCTTCTGCTATCGGCCGTCCTCTCACCGGGCGCCAGTAGCGGGTGAGCGACCCTTCGACCTCCCGGCGGTCGTACTCTTCATCAACGTAGTCGTTCAGAACGAGCCCGGCGAGAAACCCAGAGAGCCCGATGAGAGCGGCCCGGGCGATGAGTTCCCACGAGAACCCGCCGTAGTTCTCAAACGCAAGCATGAGCCCCGAACAGAAGAGCAGCGGCCAGACGAAGAAGAAGTGAATCCGGGTCAGGTCGGCGAGCGCCGCGAGGGTCTCTTTCATGCTGTATGCCATCTCTTCCGTATCCTCGTTCAAAAACGTTCCAGGTCACGCATCAGATTTAAATTCGCTGTCGGCAAAATCCACAATCATGAAGACATACCGCTGCTCGATATGCGGGCATATCTATAACCCCTCGACCGGTGATGCGGATATTCCGCCGGGAACCGCGTTTGAAAACCTCTCTGACGACTGGCGCTGCCCGGTCTGCCTTGCCGAGAAGAGCAAGTTTTCCCCGTTCGACTCGCCGCTCGCGAGGCTCGGGCTCTGAACTCAAGTCCAGCCGGGGCAGGACCCTGCTCCCCACATTTCTCTCCAGCCTGGAGTTGCCCAAACTATATATAATCCCGGGGTCATCCGTGCCTCCCCTCACAGGGGGAGGTCGAAGAGATGCAGAAGCGCTGGCTAGTTCTTGCGGCAGTACTCGCGGCCTGCTGCATTGGGGCAGTCTCCGCCCAGGAAGCCGTGGGGATGAATGCAACCGAGAACGCCTCGATCCAGGTGACGGATCAGATGATCGAGGGCGATGCGGTCGTAGGGAACGTCACGATCCGCGAGGTCGTGAGCAACGGGACCGGATGGCTCGTTATTCACAACAATCTCTTCGGGCATCCCGGCGGGGTCATCGGCTATACGCCGGTCGAGCCCGGGATGAATGAGAATGTCACGGTCACCATCCACACCTTCGTCGCCACCGATGCCCTCTTTGCCGTCCTGCACCATGACGCTGGTGAGGCGGGCGTCTTTGAATACCCCGTCCCCGACGTCGAGCAGAGGGCGGAGGGCGAGATCGTGATCGTGCCCTTCAACGTCACGGCGGAGAATGCCACCCTGCTCAACCTGACGGAACTCTCTTCCGGCGGCAGGACCTGATAAACTTAAAACTCCTTTTTCCAGACCAGCCGTAGAGATCCTTTTGTCGTTTCATCTTATCCCGATTTATATAGAATCATCAAGCAGATCTACCCTGTCATGGAGCACAAAAAACACCCCGCGACCGCCGGAGAGATCCGGCCGGTGCTCGAGGGATATAAATCGAATTTCCTGAAAAATATCCCTAAACTGGAGGGATTATCGGCATGATCCTCCTTGAGGCCGCGATCGCGATCTATCTTACTATAAACGCCGCCGCGTTCCTTGCATACTACAGCGACAAACGATCGGCGAGACGCTCGGCCTGGAGGACTCCGGAGAAGACGCTCCTTGTCATGGCGCTGCTCGGGCCGTTTGGCGCTCTTTTCGCGATGCGGCTTTTCCGGCACAAGACGCAGAAAGGGAAGTTCCGGCTTGTCCCGCTCTTTCTCTGCCTGCATATCGTGCTTGCCGTCGCGTTTGTCCTGACGCTCACGTAACCGGGATATGGAAGGGATGCCGGACCTCAAAATCGGCGATTAACTCAAAGGCAAAGTTAAAAGAGTTCTCTGTATCATCAGATGGTATGGCATACGAGTACGGGTCGCCATCCCGCCCGATCCGGGAGATCCTCACAGTGCTCCGGGATGATCTTGCCCGCACGTATCGGGCGGAGTACCTTCCCGCCCACCGGCGATCGCCCCGGAAAAGTCGAAGGCTCCGGCGGATCCGGGGATGGAGCCGGCACCTC
>NZ_LFRO01000093.1:0-3529 GCF_001512385.1 Methanoculleus sp. DTU007
CCCATGGTGACGACGGCGACACAACTCTGCGGATCTCCCGTGTGGAAGTCGCCCTGAATGATCGGCCATCCGCTGGCCGGTGATTTCTTCTCAACCATGTTCTTCACCTCACAGCAGTCCAAATACGACGACACCGGCAACCAGGAGGCCGACTGCCATGCCGTACCAGAATGCGGTCACGCCTCCGGCGATGTTGAGCACACCGTCCCTGTTCGGGAACGATGCCAGGAAGTTGCCCTCTCCGGAGAGCATGCCCACCAGGTCGTCGGTGATCTTCTCAAGTTCCGCCACCTGCTCAAGTACGGGGGTGTACGAGACACCGGCGGTGGTGACGATACCGACCATTGGGTCGGCGACAAGTCCGAACTCGGGCAGCACCTGAACGTACGCCATTTAGGCACCTCCCTCTGGTTCGAGGATCGGCTGCGCGTCAAGCCACGCATAAGCGTCACGCTTCGCAAGCTCGATATACCGCATGTAGGTGTAGAACCATCCGATGACCGAGACCAGCAGTGAGATGAGAGCCGGAAGGAACGCGATGAACGCGAATGAGATGATCGCGATGGGGATCATGGAGAGGAATCCACACTCTGCAGCGAGCATGAGTGTCCGGTCCTGCTTCTCCCCTGGTCCGAGACAGGCGTTGAAGGAGTGCTGGATGGCAATTGCGCCGAGCATGAAGATGACGGCAATGATGCCACCGCCGATGACAGATGCCTCGTAAGTCTCTACGACGAATCCGAGGATGACGATTGTTCCCGAGATCAGGCCAAGGAACTGGAACGTCCCGGCGGTCATGGCTGCAAGGCCGAGCACCGTCATAGCGCCGACGATCGCAAGTTCGGTCAATGAGGCGATCATGACGGGGATGTCCATCCGGACGATGTGGTTTGCCATTATCCCGGCAACCCCGCCGATGATCGCGGCGACAATGATCGTCACGATGGGTGCGAAGATACCGGTCGTAGCTCCGACGAGCGCGGCGATGACGCCGGATCCGAGCGCGATCATACCTGCTGACGGGACACCGGTACCGAGACCGTAACTGCAGAGGTGCTTGATCGTATCAGTACCCCAGAGGAGTGCCGCGACGGCGGCAAGTCCACCGAAGAATGAGAAGTACTGAGTACCGGTGATTGTGTTCAGGTATGTCAGGTAGATGAGGATAAGCGATCCCACAAGACCGTAGATCAGGATCCGGTTGTGCGGGATGCCGCCTGCTCCGACTTCAACTTTCACTGACATTTAGAATACCCCCACCAGTTCGAGCAGCCCGATCGCGAAGATACCCGCAACAGCGGATGCCACGGCGGCTGCGATGACTGCTCTTGGGAACCGCTTGAACTTGGGGTCATGCGGCCCTTCGATAGTACCGGTGATGTTGTATGCGGCAAGCACGGCGTTCATCAGGAACATACCGACCGCGAAGATACCGGCAAGCGAGATGGCGACGGACGCGATCTGGTCGACCGTTGCGCCCAGGATTGCAGAAAGCTGCGTCTGGTAAACCTCGACGAGCTCAAGGTAGATGAGCGTTCCGCCAAGACCTCCGAGCACACCGCCGACGACACCGCCGACCCAGGAGATGAACGGAAGGCCGTGTCCCTCGGTACCCTGGCTCTTGTACTCAGGGAAGGTGTCGCCCGTGATCGGGTCTTTCTCGACCTTACCCGAGGCGGCCGGGATACCCATGCCGAAGATGTAGATGACGTTGACCATCGTACAGGTGATTGCCATCAAGAGGCCACCACCGATCGCACCGCCCGCGAGGGCGACACCGAATCCGAACGGAGCGGCCCATGCGCCACCGAAGAGGCCGGCAAGACCGGCACCCGCAGCGAGCATGGCGACACCGGTCGCGATGCCTGGTGATTGTCCCATTGCAGCGGGAGCACCACCAACCGGGACGAAGTGAACACCGAACGCGATCAGGACGCCGCCGATGATGATGCCGACGAGAGCGATCACCCCTGCCATCTGCACGAGGAAGTAGGCGAGCGCAAGCGCTACGATGATAAGAATAATGCTGATAGCGAGACCCATCCCAGTTGGGGGCTGGACTCCTGCAGTCTGTTTAGGTCCTCCGAGTGCGGTCATGACGATGCCTCCTCAGAAGTCGTGTATGGTCCGAAGGTCTTCCTTGCCCAGACCTCGATGTAACGGTCGATGATGGCAAAGATCAGGATCACGACAACACCGACGATGACCGGTCCCCAGGCGTTGAGCTCTTCGAAGACCACGGTACGCCAGAGTTCGAAGAAGACGATCAGGCCAAAACAGATCCCGGATGCGGGACCGCCGAGTTTGGCGCTGAAGAAACCGTTGTCAAGTGAGTTCCGCTGGCCTGCTTCGGCATAGCGGACGATGTTTCCGGATGCGGAGATCGGAACACCGACTCCGAACTTCTGCTCCTGGTACTGCCGCTCCTTTCCGTAGAACGGGTTACCTGTTGCAGATCCGGCCGCACCAAGCGCAATACCCCATACAATACCCAGCAACGGGAGCGGGAAGGGGTGGCCGAGTGCGACAATCATCAGGTAACACATCGCGACCGTGGTAAAGATTGCCACAAACGCGTGTGCCATGGTCACGGTCGTCATCGACTTTAGGATGTCGATGTAAACCGGCTGTCCGAACTTGGCGAGACTTGCAGTACGACCGAGATATGCGGTTGTCGCATATACGCCCTGCACGAAGACCGCGAGAGCGCTCCCGAGCACTATTGCAAGTATCGGGTTTATCTGCATCGTCATGAATGCCCAGGCAAGGCCTGCACCCAGGGCAACCCAGAGGCCGTACGCGGGGGGTTCACCGGAAACTGCCTTGTTGAAGATACGGTGAATATACCCCATCTGCGGGGCCAGTTGAACCTGCGAGTTCGGATCACCCTGTGATCCGATATCAGACTCAACGTCCTCCGCAGCGCCGGCAACGGTTGCAAGTGCACCTGCCAATGCGGTAATGCCGATGCCAAACACGATCTCTTCCATTCAGCATCCTCCTCCGGTGCGCAGGGCACCGGAGTATAAGTTCAAGACCTTTTTGGTTCATTTAACAGTTGTTTATGACTTAATTAAAGGTTTCGAAAAGTTGCGCCGATATCGCAATGAAATGTAAAAAATCGCTTGATATGACCGTATTATACATCTTGGGTTACTCTAAAGAAAAAAAAGTTGATTTGGGTTTACCTGGCCGGAATGATGAGCGAACGCTCGCCGGCAGGCATGAACTCCCGAATTGCACCCTTCGCGAACTCGCGGCGGGGTTCGGAGAAGTCGAACTTCAGCGCCGGGTCGGCGAAGCAGATCTTCACCCGCGGGTCGAAGCACCACGCGTCGCCGCGGCCGTAGTGGGAACCGCCGACAATAGCGGCGTATTCTCCCTGGTGACCGACGTTCATTGCATAGTTCGGGTAGTTCGGACCACGGACCTCGCCGATCGCACCCTCGTCCCCACGGATGGAGAGTGAGTTTGCGGAACCGCACTGGTCCTGGAGGTCGTAGCCGAAGAAGCCGAGACGCGACCATCC
>NZ_LFRO01000096.1:0-2976 GCF_001512385.1 Methanoculleus sp. DTU007
ATATATGCTTATTTTCATCAAATATTCATGAGCCGTGAGAAGGAGGGTTTGATGAAGACCGACGTCCTGAAGAGCATCAGGGAAACTGAAGAAGAGTACCAGGCAATGATCCGTGATGCGCAGGCCGAGAGGAAGAAAAGCCTCTCAGACGCCGAGCTGGAAGCTGACAACCTGGTCCAGAAGGCACAAAAAGATGCCACGGACTACAGGAATCAGCGTCTTGCAGAGGCACGGGCCCAGGCGCAGAACAGATACAAAGAGATCGTCAATGAGGGTAAAGTGCGCGCAGAGGCGCTGAAAGCACAGGGAAACCAGAACCTTGCAAAAGCTGTAGACTTCATTGTTACGCGATTCAAGGAGCAGCTGCATGTTAAGGCCTGAACGGATGCGCCGGCTGCTTATCGTGGCCCCGAAGAGTGAGACCGATACGATCGTCAGGGAACTCTACCGTCACAATGTCTATCATATCGAGGACTTTGTGCCGGAGAGTGGTTCTAGCGACGGACTATCGATCGGCCACCCGCTTTCCGGGGCGAGCGATGCAGCCTCGGGGCTCATCAAGATCAGGGCCATTGAGAATGCGTGCGGGATAGACCCGGAGAACGTAGAAGTCAGAACGCGAATCCCCGCATCGAAAGTCCGGGCGATGATCCAGACCGATCTGCCTGCTATCATAGAGGAGGTAGAAGGTCTTGTCGCCTCGCGTTCCAGACTGGAGGCGCAACAAAAGGAGCACGAGCAACGTGCGAAGGAGCTTGAGCCGTTCGTTGCCGTTCCCATGGATCTGGATCTTTACCGTGGTTATACGCGATTTAGCGTATTCACCGGGCATATCGCTCATGACGTAACCATCGACGCCCCTCACGAGAAATACTTTTCCGACAAAGTTGACGGCAACATGATCGTCGTCGTGGTGCCTAACGAGCACCGCGAAGAGGTCGAACGGACGCTTCTCGATGCCGGGTTCCAGGCAATTCCCGTTCCGGATGAGACCGGGGCGCCGGCCGACCGCTTGAAGGCCCACCAGGAAGAGGCCCGGCGGATCGAGGGTGAGATTGCTGCGATCAACGGAAAGATTGCAGGGATCCGGGAGAGGCACGCCGACTTTCTGGTAGCATGCGATGAACTACTCACGGCTGACGTAGAGCGGGCGGAGGCCCCGTTGCGATTTGCTACCACGGAAGAGACGTTCCTCACCGAAGGATGGATCCCTGAGCGTAACTTCGAAAAGGTCAAGGAAGCCCTGGTCCGGGCGACCGGTGATCGGATCTACATCCAGGAACTGGAGATCGAAGACGATGCCAGGGTCCCGGTGGAGTACGAGAACCCAACGTTTGCCTCGCCAACGCAGATGCTCATAGATATCTACGCACGGCCCCGGTACTCCGAGATCGACCCGACGCTGATGGTAGCCATCGTGTTCCCCATCTTCTTCGGTATGATCCTCGGTGACGTGGGTTACGGAGCAATCCTGCTTGCCATGAGCTTGGGCCTGCGAAAGATCGTGAAAGGCGAGGGAGGACGGATGCTTCTTAAGGTGCTCAGTTACGCAAGCGTATCAAGCATCATATTCGGGATCCTCTACAGCGAGATCTTCGGTTCCGCACTCCCATGGCCGGCGCTGATCTTCTCCCGGCACCTCAACATCGGAGGAGCCGCCGGAGGCCACGGCCCACAGGTCGTCGAACTCATGATCATTGCTATCTGGATCGGCCTCCTGCACATTACGCTCGGACGCATACTCGGTATCGTCAACGCACGGAAGATCTACTCCGGAAAGCACGCCACACAGGCAGTTCTCTCGCATGCCGGGTGGCTTGGGACGATGTGGGGGATCATGCTCATGATCTGGGCATTCTACGCCATCCCGCTGATGCCCGACCTGACGGGTCTTCCCGTTGTCGCTATGGGGTTAAATGTTGCCGCCGTTGTGGGAGTCGTCCTTCTGGTGGCAGGTATCCTGGGTATCGCTCAGGAGAACCCGCTTGAGTTAGTCGAACTTCCGACGATTATCAGTCACGTATTATCGTACGCCCGTCTTGTGGCGGTGGGCCTATCTTCGGTCGCTATCGCGATGGTGGTCAACTACATCGCGATCGGCATGATCATAGAGCCCCAGCTTGAAGCGATCACACCGGTCGGCGTGATCATCATCATTGTGGGCATTCTTGTCCTCCTTATGGGACACGCGCTGAACACGGCACTTGGTCTCCTAGGAGGCGGTCTGCACTCGATTCGTCTTCACTATGTTGAGTTCTTCACCAAGTTCTACAAAGGTGGAGGCAAGAAGTACAACCCGTTTGGAATGAAACCTAAGTTTACGGAGGAATAAAGAAATGGTAGATGTTGGTATGACTCTTGAAATGGTACAGGCATCGCAGATGGGAATGAAAGCGCTCGGCGCAGGCCTCGCGGTCGGTCTCACCGGTATCGGCTCCGGTGTCGCTGAAATGGGCATCGGTGCCGCTGCGGTCGGGGCGACGGCAGAAAACCGTGATGTATTTGGTCTGGCGCTGCTCCTGACTGTTATCCCTGAAACCATCGTCATCTTCGGTCTTGTGGTTGCACTGCTGCTTCTGTTCTAATGGAGTGAACCATGGGACTCGAAGCAGTTGTCAACGAGATCCGGGAGAAAGGGCGAAAGGAGGTCGAGGCGATTCGGGCAGAGACCCGCGCTGAAGTCGAGGAGATCCTGAAGGAGGCACAGGCTCGGGCCGCCGAGATTAAACTCTCGGCCAAAGAGGAGGCGGACCGGGCAGCCACTCACATCATCAACCAGGAAGTCTCCGCAGCGAACCTTGTCGTCAAACGGCAGGTCCTGAACGCCCAGAAGACGCTCCTGGATCAGGTCTATTCGGCCTCACTCGCTGCTATCGGTGACCTGCCTGCTGAGTTCCAAGAGAAGGCGCTCACAGACCTGTTGAAGAGAGCGGCAAAGGTGATCAAGAAGGGTGTCGTGCATGCAAACGAGCGGGA
>NZ_LFRO01000102.1:0-43683 GCF_001512385.1 Methanoculleus sp. DTU007
TACTCCGGGTTCTTCACGGCATCGATCTCCTCTATATCGATCCTGAGATCCTTCCCCACCTCGCGAAGGATCGGGGTCTGCTCCTCGCACCCCATGCAGCCTTCCTGGTAGAAACTTATCACTTTTATCGCCATGTATGGCAGGAAGCAGGGAGACTATAAAAACCTGTGGGGGTGCCGTCACCCCGTTATGCCGTTGAGCGTGACCCGGGCGCTGCCGTAGCGGCACGTGACGGTCATTGAGTCGTCGGTCTTGTCGGTGACCTTCCAGAAACGCAGTGTCGGGGTCTGATTGGTCTCATTCCCGAGGGTGATACCCGACGAGATCATAAACTCGCGCAGGAACGGTTCGCCCACTTTTGCCTCCGTGAAGTTGAGGCCGATTTCGTTTGCTTCCTCTTCGCTTATATCAATCTCGAAGTCGTTTTCCCCGTAGGAGAAAGGAATGGTCCTCGTTTCACCGGCCTGCATCCCGACGAGCCCTACGGAGATGGCGTTGGTCTCGAAGCCCAGCAGACCGGCGCCCACGGTTCCGTTGGTCTCGGGGTATGCGATGGGAATGGGAGCGATGTTCTCGCCCGATACCTGTGCGCCGACGGGCATCTCCAGACCGTAGGTCAGGAGGACGAAGTTCCCCTTCTCGTACTCGCTCGCGAGAAGGTTCTGGTCGGTCGTGATGAGGGGGCGCCCGTCCTCGCTGAAGATGGTGTAGCCGATCACTGCCGTATTTCCTACCTGGGCGGTCGGCTTCTTCTCAAACATCGGGGCCAGGTACGTCCCCACCATGGCCACCGCCACGATCAGGGCGATTCCCACGTAGGCCCACTTCATCCACGGAGTATTCTCATCTTTCGAACTCTTCTTCTCTGTCTGTTTCATTACGGTACAATCGCCTTTCGGGGAAATAAAATAGTAGCGTTTGGGAGATTGGGGTTGCATCAAAGCAAAAATTTATATTTTAATAACCCTACCTTTAGGTTAGCCTCGGCAGTCCGACTGTTCCGGGGCTACACCAGATGACAGGAGTGATTACAAATGGCAAGATACTTACGCGGACCATATCGGACAATATGGCAGGATTTCGATGACCTCATGGCCGAGATGGAGAGCAGGTTCCAGTCTCTGCTCGGAGGGATCGGCACACGGGGCGAGGAGGTTCGGGGAAGAGTCGTACCGACGATCCGGGACTTCCGCGTGGATGTCCGGGACCACGAGGATGAGGTGATCGTCGTCGCCGATCTCCCCGGCGTCGAGAAGGAAGACGTTACTATCCGGCTCATCGATCCCCAGCACCTGGAGATCATGAGCATCCGGAGCGGCGAGACCGAGGAGGAGAGCATGGATTTCTTCATGCGAGAGCGCATCTACGGCCAGATGAGCCGCACCGTGCTTCTTCCTGCCGAGGTGACCGAGGAGAACGCCAGAGCAACATTCAAGAACGGTGTTCTCGAGGTCCGGCTGAAGAAAACGCCGACAGAGACGGGGACTACGATCCCCATAGAGTAACATTTTTTCATGCCGCTGGCAATCCGAAACCGAATAATTCATGTTAAGCCAGCGTGACACTACCATGATGGATAAAAAGCGGGTCAAGGACTACATGACCTACGACGTCGTCACCGTCAACGTCCATGGTACGGTTCGAGACGTCATCGAGACCATAAAGAAGACACATCATGACGGATTTCCGGTCGTGGAGGACTCAAAGGAAGTGGTAGGCTACATATCGGCGCGGGACCTCCTCTTCGTCCACCCGGCTACACCAATAGAACAGGTGATGTCCCGCCACCTCATCGTCGCCGACCCGGACATGAGCGTGAATGATGCGGCCCGCGTCATCTTCCGTTCCGGCATCCAGAAACTCCCGGTCGTCGACGAGAATAACACCCTCATCGGGATCATATCGAACGCCGACGTCATCAGGTCCCAGATCGAGCATGTCTCGCCGGAGAAGGTCTTCAAGTTCATTGAGACCCTAAGGAGGCTCTATGGTGTCGAGCCGACATTGAAGCGGGGCTCGGTCGAGATAAACAACCTCCTGCCCACCCAGTCTAAGATTTATGAAGACGAACTCGAGGGGCGGATGTACGAGATCAAGAAGGGGCTTGCTGAACCCCTGATCGTGGTCCGGCGGCCAGGGCGCTTGATCCTGGTCGACGGGCATCACCGGGCGATCGCGGCAAAGAGGCTCGGGATCACGAACCTTGATGCCTACATCATCGAGATCAGGGAGAATATAGAGTTGGGGATGGAGCGGACCGCCCGGACGCTGAACTTAAAGACCCTCGACGACATCAAGGTGCTCGATTACGCCCGCCATCCCCTCGTTGCGCTGACGCACCGGCTTGTGCGGCACGGTTAGGAGCCCTCGGTCCTGGTATCGTAGTCCTCGTTGAGGACGTGCTCTTTGACGACCGTCCCCTCCGGGATGATCACCTCCGGCCAGAGCCGGGTCCCGGAATGGACGACGACACCGTTCTTTAATACCACGTGCGGGCCGATGACCGTGTCGTGTTCGATGTTGCACCCGCTGCCGACGAGCGTATCGTTGTCGATGATGCTCCCGCTGATGGTGCTGTCCCGGCCGATCACCACACGGTTGTAGATGGACGAGGAGAAGATCTTTGCGCTGTTCTTGATGATACAGCCCTCTCCGATGCTCGTGTACGGCCCGATGACGACGTTCTCCTCAATGATCGTCCCGGCACCGATCGAGACCGGACCGATCACACGAGAATTCGCCGCAATCGAGACACAACTCCCGATCTGCGCCGGGCCCATAATTCGGGCGCCTTTTATGTAGAGGTCGCCGGATATGTTCGTAAACCCGATGTCCTGTAGTTTCCACCGCTCAGCTTCCCGTAACGATCGCGGGCTCCCCACATCCGACCAGTTGCCACGGGCAAGCCAGGCTTTCAGGGAGTAGCCAGCCTCCATCAACTCGGGGAAGAGGTTGCGGGCGAAGTCAAACTTCTCGCCGGCCGGGATATGGTCAAAGATCTCGGGGTCGCAGACGTACATCCCGGTGCTTGCGAGGTTCGAGAAGATCTCACCAGGGCTCGGCTTCTCCTTGAACCGTTTGATCTGGTAGTTCGCATCGATCTCGGCAATACCGTACTCCGTTGGGTCATCGATGCTGATGAGCCCGATCGTCGTGATCGAGTCGTTGGTGAGGTGCTCGCGGTAGAACTCAAGCAGGTTCAGGTCCACCACGTGGTCGCCGCCGACGACCAGGAACGGCTGCTCCTCAAGATACTTCTGGGCGTTCTTGACGCTTCCCGCCGTCCCGAGTTTCGTCTTTTCGTGGACATAGGTGACATTGACCCCAAAGAGCGATCCATCCCCAAGCGCCGCCTCGATTGCGTCACTCATGTAGCCGAGCGTGATCACTACATCAGTGAACCCGAGGTTTGCGAGGTGTGAGACGAGATGCTGGATAGAAGGTTTGTTGACAATGGGAATACACGGTTTGGGACGCCCAAACGTGAGGGGACGGAGCCGTGTGCCCTCCCCTCCGCACATAATGCACACCTTCATGCCACTCCATTGTATGCGTATCGATTTAACCCTTAGGGCGCCAGTTCCCAACCTTTATCCTCTGTTGCGCAAAGAATCTACTAGATGACCGCATTTGAATGTAGCCTCTGCGGGAAGTGCTGCATGCACGCAGGCGGCCAACTCATCGAGGTCGAGAAGCAACTCACCAGCCGGGACTTTCTCTGCCGGCAGAAGATCGTCGGCGGCACGTTCCGCGCCCGGGTCGAAGAGAGGTTCCTTGATGCTTTCATGGACAGATCCGAGAACCGTAAACACCCATCCTGGTGCCCGTTCTTGCGCCCTCTCCCCGGGGAGATGGGGAAGTACGTCTGCACCATTCACAACAGCCGACCGCTGGTCTGCCGATCCTACACCTGCTGTGCAATGAGGATCTTTGCCGGTGACGGCCGGGAGGTCGGGAAGGTGAAGGGGAGAAGAAGCCTCGTCACAGAGGATGCCGCCCTCCAGCAGTGCTGGAACGAATCGATCGCGCCGCTCATGATCGAGAGCGATACCGCCTGGAGAGCAAAGGTCAGCGAGGTTCTCGGGCGTGCCGGCTACCGGGTCGAGGCCTATGAGTAGAACCCGGCGTCTACAGGTCGTCCGGGGCCTGGTGCAGTGCACCCCGAATAAGCCTGAGCCCGTTGATCGGTGCAGGTTTTGTGTTCACTCAGTTCTCGTCGTTATTGGAGGAAGAGAGGTGCCGTCACCGGCACGGGCCTACTGCACCAGGTGCCGCGAGACGCCCAGCGTCGATATGGCGAAGGTCGAGGCGGTCCTCTGCGACGATCTTAGCGAGGAAGGGTTCCGGAGCATCGCGAATATCATTAGTTAACAGACTTACTTTCGCCAGAACTCCCACGGGCGTTTGGTCTGGAACGGGACGCCTTTCGCCTCCTTAGTCCAGTCTGCCTCGATCGTGTGGTGAACCAGTTTAACCTCGTTTCGAAGATCTGTGAGGATAGCCTTGACATCCTCGACCTCACGCAGGAGCCGGTTCAACTCCTCATACGAGCGGCGTTGCCGTACCTTTGCCGCCCCATTCTCCTTCCGACAGGCAAGTCCGATCTCGATCAGTTCAAGAATCGCTTCGTTTCGGTCGAACGAGTGATCTCTGGCATACTGGTCGATCTGCTCCATCAGGTCGGGATCGAGCGCAAACGAACATCTCATCGCCATAGGCAATCAACTCTCAGAGTATTGTACCTGCTAATTATATTGCCTGCTGATCCGGCCATCGCAGTCGGGATCTCTCGATACCCTTCAGCCGTCTCGATAGTAACTCATCGCGGATTTCACTATGGAGTACGAACGAACAAACAGCATCCGCTTCCCCTGCAACCCGTAATGAAGCCTGCAAAAAAGTAGATATCCCCGGATCCTAGGGAGAACGCCCCGGGGTCAACTGATATTTTCCATGTTATATCCTTTCTGGGCAAGCAGATCCTTCACCCGTTCGCGATGGTTGCCCTGCAGTTCGATCGAAGAGTCTTTGACCGTGCCGCCACAGGCCAGTTTCGCTTTCAGGAACTTCGAGAGGTCTTCGAGGTCGATGTCGTAGGGATCGAGGCCCTCGATGACCGTGACTTCCTTTCCATACCGGCGTTTGTTTACCTTTACGCTTATTCTCTGCTGCTCTTTGGCAACTTCTTCACAGATACACAGTTCCTTTGGCAGTCCGCAGGTCGGACATATCCCACCGTTCATTGCATGTACCTTTCAGCTCTCGTTATATATTAGTTGGCATGTCACCCGTCAATCCGACAGATATCGCAGCCCTGGGAGATTACCTGATCAGACCGGCTCCGGTAGCGGTAGACGGTGATACCCTTGCACTTGAGGTCATGAGCAAGGGAAAAGACTCGGGTTATATCATCGACCTCCGTATTCTCCGGGAGGTTCACGGTCTTTGAGACGGCATTGTCAACGTGCTTCTGGAATGCGGCCTGCATCCTGACGTGGTGCTCCGGTGCGATCTCAAGGGCCGTCTTGAAGAGGTCGCGAGTATGGTCATCCAGGGGGAGGCCGTCAACCGTCCCATAACGCCGCACGTGCTCCGCGACATCTCTTCCACCGGCGGTCTTCGGCAGAAACTCTGTGATGAGGTCGCTTACGATGCTGACCGGCCGCCCATCGATCGTCCGGTCGTAGGCAAACGAGAAGACCGGCTCGATACCGCTCGTGGTTCCGGCGATAAGATGGATCGATCCTGTAGGGGCGATGGTGGTGACGGTGGCGTTGCGCATCTCTCCTGAGTAGATTGAACCCTCAATGGCTGGAAACGACCCCTTCTCCCTCCCCAGTTCCTCCGACCGCTCCCTGGCCCAGGTCTGGATCATCTCCATCAGGCTCCCGGCAAACCGGATCGCTTCCTCTGATTCGTAGGGGATCCCGAGGCGTATGAGCGCCTCGGCAAATCCCATGACACCAAGACCGATCTTTCGGGTAGCAAGGGTCCGCTCCTGGATCTCGGGGATTGGGAAGTGATTTACATCGATGACCGCATCGAGAAACTCGACGCCGCACCGAACGACGGTGGCGAGCAGGTCCTCGTCAAGGTCGCTTCCTCTGATGCATCGGGCAAGGTTGATGCTTCCTAGGTTACAGCTCTCGTAGGGGTAGAGCGGCTGCTCCCCGCAGGGGTTGGTCGCCTCGATGGGGCCGAGGTGCGGCGTGGTGCACCTACGGTTGATCTCATCGAGAAAGAGCACACCCGGCTCGCCGGAATCCCTTGCGGAGGCGGCGATAAGATGCCAGAGCGACCGTGGGTCGATGCTTTGCCACATGCTGCCGTCGCGGGGGTTGATAAGATCGTACTCGCGGCCGGTTGCAAGAGCATGGATGAACTGCTCATCAATCCCGACCGAGATATTGAAGTTCGAGAGGCCCCCGTCCTGCTTGGCGGTGACGAACTCCTCGATATCGGGATGGGAGGCCGCAAGCACTCCCATGTTCGCCCCCCGTCGCCGGCCACCCTGCCGGACAGCCTCGGTCGCCGCATCGAAGACCCGGATGAACGATACCGGCCCGGTGGCGGCGCCGGCGACCCCGTTGACGGAGTCACCGCGGGGACGGAGGCGTGAGAACGAGAACCCCGTCCCGCCCCCGGACTGATGAATGAGCGCCATCTGGCCGAGGGTGCGAAAGATCCCCTCCAGGGTATCCTCGATCGGCAGGACGAAACAGGCCGAGAGCTGCCCCCCAGGGGTTCCTGCGTTCATCAGGGTCGGAGAGTTCGGGAGGAAGAGGAGGCTCGATATGAGCGAGAAGAACTCGCGAGACCGTGCCGTTCCGCCCACGGCGTCGGCGACCCGGGAGAAGAGGTCCTCTGGTGCTTCTCCGGGGAGGAGGTAGCGGTGTTCCAGGAGGATGCGGCCCTGCGGGGAGAGTTCCATGTAATACCCCATAAGACCCCGCCCTTAATAATCCGTCGCGTCCAACTCTTCTGCCGGCAATGTCTCTTATCGTGCTCGGAACTGCATCCCACGTGGGCAAGAGCGTGACGGTCGCGGCGCTCTGCCGTGCACTCCACCGACGGGGAATCTCCGTCGCTCCGTTTAAATCCCAGAACATGAGTCTCAACTCGTATGTCACGGCCGATGGGAGCGAGATCGGGATTGCGCAGGCTGTCCAGGCCTTCGCGGCGGGCCTTGAGCCGGAAGCCGATATGAACCCGGTCCTCCTCAAACCAAAGGGTGACCAGACCTCACAGGTGGTGCTGCTCGGCCGCCCATATAAGGATGTGCTGATCCGGGACTATTATGCCGAGACCGATATGCTGCTATCCGAGGCGGTTGCCGCATTCGAGCGATTACGGAGGCGCTTTGGGCATGTGGTCGTAGAAGGGGCCGGGGGAGCCGCCGAGGTGAACCTCTACGATCGCGATATCGCGAACATCCGGCTCGCAAGGGCCCTCCGTCTCCCCATCGTTCTCGTCGCCGATATCGAGCGGGGCGGGGTCTTCGCCCAGGTCTACGGGACGCTCGCTCTCCTCCCGGAAGACATCAGACCACTCGTCGCCGGGGTCATCGTCAATAAGTTCCGGGGAGACCCCGGGCTCTTTGCATCAGGTGTTGAGAGACTCGAAGGACTGACAGGTGTTCCGGTGCTCGGGGTGATCCCCTACGCCGACATCCCTCTCCCGAGCGAGGACTCGCTCTCGATCGCCGATAAGAGAGACCAAAAGACCGGATCGCCGATAAGGATCGCCGTCGTCCGCCTCCCACGGATATCGAACTTTACCGACTTCGAGCTCCTCGAGCGTTACGCCGCGGTGGACTACGTCGAGCCCGGCACAACGCTCTCAGGCTACGACTGCATCATCCTCCCCGGGACGAAGAACACGGTGGAGGACCTCGCCGTCCTCAACCGTGCGGGAGTGGGGGAAGAACTCCGGCTTGCCCGGGAGAGAGGAGTCCCGATCATCGGGATCTGCGGCGGCTATCAAATGCTCGGGCGGCGGATCGTCGATGCGGGCATTGAGTCGGAAACTCCCGGAGAGTACCAGGGGTTCGGGCTCCTCGATGTCGTCACGGCCTTTACCGGCTACCACAAGACGACGGTGCAGGTCCGGCGCCGGGCAACCGGGCCCGGCCCCATCCTCCCGGCAATGGGGGAGGTGGAGGGCTACGAGATCCACATGGGTGAGACTGAACGGAACGGCCTCCCCGAGGCGTTCTCCGGGGAAGGGGCCTCGACCCCCGACGGCCTGGTCTTTGGGACATACATGCACGGGCTCTTCCAGAACCCCGGTGCGGCAAACGCCCTCCTCGCCTACCTCGCAGAGCGGCGGGGCGTGCCGTTTGAACCGGTCACGGAGATCGACGGAGGCACCCTCGGGATTGAGGCGGCCTACGACAATCTGGCCCGGCACTTTGAGGAGCACGTGGATATGGATGCGATTATGGCATATTTTCTGGATGCAACGGACGCCACGTCTGAAGCGTGAGATAGAATTCGGGTGAAGATACAGATATCCAAACCTCTTTTACCACCGCAAAAAGAGAAAACCCGTCCCGGCCCTCAGATAAAGAACCGGAACGCGATCCAGGCGATCAGCACCATGATCGCCGAGTACTTCAGACCGGCGAGCACCCGGCCCTCGCCCATGACCCCGGCCCCGAGTCCCGAGAAGAACCCCTGGATCAGTGCGGCGTGACAGAAGAGGCGGTTGTAGAGGAAGAGGTCTACGGTCCCCATGAATGTCTGGGTCGAACCCGAGGCCGCAACCGCCGTCCCCGCCTCCGCCATCGTGGTGAGGAACGTGCTTGAGAGCACCCCGATGACGAAGAGGAAGACGAAGAACGACATAACGATGATGATCATGTAGATCATCATCCCGTTTCTCCGCTCCATCTTCAGGTTGAAGAACTCGTAGGCATCGTGTGCCGCAGCCCGCAGCACCTCGCTCACGTCGCCGCCGGCCGAACTCGCGTGGGCGATCAGGTCGACGCTCCGTTCGGTGAGCGGGGTGTTCACGGCCTTCCCGAATCGGCGAATGGCCTCGACGAACGGGACGCCCCAGGACATCTCGGTGTCGAGTTTACGGATGTGCGGCGTGAGCGCCCCGTACTCCCCCTCCGAGACGATATGGATTGCATGCGGGAGGGTCATGCCCGAGTCGTTCATCCCGGCCACATCCCGGAAGAAGTTCGGGAGGGATGCCTCGATGCTTGATACCCGCAGCGACTCCTTGAGGTCGAGGATTGCAAGCGGCACGATGGCGATGAGGAGCGAGAAGACAAAGACATCGTCGATCATCGTCGTCGAAAAGAGGACGCCGACGCCGTAGGAGAGGACCAGGCTCATAAATCCGCCGGCAAAGAGGAGGAGGGCAGCTGGGATGGAGATGAAGAGGACGGTGAGGGGTTCTTCCGCCATAACTCTAAGCGGGTGCTTGAGGAACCGGTAAAACCCTTCCTGATACTTCCGCCAGTTCTCTATCCGGCCGAAGATCTCCTCTTCCCGCTCCTCAAACGACTCGGACACCAGGGCGTCCGCCGCCGCGCCGCCCGTCGTTCGGTCCTGGCCCGGCAATCGGTTCAGAAAGTCATCGATAATCTCTTTGAACCCCATATCACACCTCCGGGGTCATGGAACTGATCAGAATGATGAACATCACGCTCCCGAACGGGATGATCAGGTAGATGATGATGTAGAGGAAGAGCGGGTTTGAGTCGCCCGAGAGGATCGTCATCACCGACTGCAGAATGATCAAAAAGAGCATGCCGGCGACCATCGCAGTGACGTAGGACTCTGCGATCAGCCCGAGCGTCTCCAGAAATGTCTTCTGCTGTTGATTGTTCTCGAGCGTATACTGGTGAGCCTTGGTGCGGAAATACTCCGTTAGATTACTCCCGCTCGAGATGCTCGCGACGGCTCCTTGCAGGAATTCACGCATCCGCTCGCTCGGCGTCGCCTGAGAGACCGTCCGAAGCGCATCAAGGAGGTCTTTGCCGAAGAAATCCGTCTCCCGGGATATATATCGGGCCTCGACGGCGCTCTCGCCGTAGATCGTGCTCTGACCGAGCAGCCGGAAGACCTCCGCGGGAGTGATCCCGGCCGAAGACATCGCGGTGATGTAGTTGATGGCGTATGGGAGTGTGGCATCGATGTTCCTGCGGCGCTCCCCGGCCCGTATCCCGGGGTAGAGGAGGAAGACCAGGTACGTTATCCCTCCGAAGATCGCAAGGGAGATGAGCGTGATGATGATGGTCCCAAGGAGGAGCTTGTAGTCGTTTAACGCGTAGAGGAACTCCGGGACCGCTCCCCGGTAGGTGATCATCTCGGGGACCCGCAGAAGATAAGTCAGAAGCCCGATGATTACCGCAGCGACCAGCCCAACAATGACCGAGGAGACGTAAGCGGTCGCAAGGTAGGCCTCAAAGGGTGTGTTCATCCGGGCCCCCACGAGATCGTTTCTGAGCTTGATGAACTCCCCACGCTTCTCCTTTAAGTCACGGCCGATCAGGTTGAAGCAGAACCGCTCATAACTATTCATGCTGCCTCACCATCCCACCATAAAGGTCAGAACGGACGCGTTCGATGACCCCCTCCGGATCGCGGAAGTAGGAGACAAGGACCTTGCTTACATCGCGGAAATGCCGGATCTTCTTGATGCGCATCCATTCAAGCACCTCCTGACGCCGCTTCAGTTCTTCCTGCATCCGCTCCTCGCTCCATCCCCGGTCCTCCATGATCTGCTCGAGGATGTAGGATTTGCCCGAGTAACGAATCTCGTCGGTCGCGGGATGCCACCGGAAGACCTCGTTCGTGATCAGTTCGTTCGTCCGGGGATCGATATCCAGGATCTCGATGAGCTGCTTGTTCCGCCGGATCCGCTGGCCCCCCACCCGGGCCTGCACCTGGATGGACATCAGGGAGAGGGCAGAGAGCATGTTCCTCGGCACGTTGATCGGCGGGTTCTCCAGACGGTGGACGGCACTCGCTACCGAGTCGGCGTGCATCGTCGCGTAGGTGACGTGCCCGGTGCTCATCGCCTGAAAGAGGGTCAAGGCCTCACGGCCACGGACCTCGCCGACCAGAATATACTCCGGGCGCTGCCGGAGGGCGGCACGCAGGAGTTCGTACATATCGATCTCGCCCCGCCCGTCCTGCGAGAACGAGTCTCGGGTGATGCTCGGGATCCAGTTCGGGTGAGGGAGTTTCAACTCACGGGTATCCTCGAGGGTGACGATCTTTGCAAGCGGCGGGATGAAGAGCGATATAGCGTTCAGGGTCGTGGTCTTTCCGGACGCCGTACCGCCTGCAAATATGCAGGACTTGCCGTTCTCGACCGCGAGCCAGATGAAGGCGATCCCGAGCGGTGAGAAGGTGTGCCACTCGATGAGATCCGTCGGCGTGATCGGCTCTTCGCGGAACTTCCGGATCGTGAACGTTGAACCGTGGGCGGTCACCTCCGAGCCGAGCGTCATCTGGATACGCGACCCATCGCTCATCGTGGCGTCCAGCATCGGTTCAGCAATCGAGATGTACTTCCCGGCCCGCTGCGCGAGTTTGGCAACAAACGAGTCGAGTTCCGCCGCGTCGTGGTAGAGAAGGTTCGTCTTCATCGATTCGTATGTGGTGTGGTAGACGAAGATTGGGCAGTTCACGCCGTCGCACGAGATATCCTCGATGTACTTGTCGTGCATCACCGGGTCGATCAATCCGTCGCCGAGGAACTCCTTCTCCACGTGATACAGAACCTTCTCCCGCCCCACCGCATCAAGATGGATCCCGTAATCGGCGATGATTCTGTTTGCCGCGTCGCGAAGCGCTTTGCGTGCCGCCTCGCGTGTGAGGTCACGGGTGGTGATATTGAGCGCCTCAAAGAGACGCTCCTTGATCTCCAGGAAGAGTTCCCGCTCCGCAGGCGTGAGTTCAGGCTCAAGCACACAGTAGGTGTACTCATGGGTTGCGCTGTCGTAGATGACCCTGACGTAGGCGTATGGTTCGTTTACCGGGTAGAGTTCGATCTCTTCCACTCCCGGGGAGGGGCGCATTGAAAGATCGAGAAGTGGCCCGTGGACGGCAGGGTTGTACTCCTCGATCTCCATCTCTGGACGAAGTGGACGGAGCTTCTGGAGGAACCCGAACCGGGGCTTTGGAACCTCTTCGGAGGGAGACGCCACCTCCGCCGCGGCCTCGGCAAACGCGGTGGAGGAGAGTGCCTGGGAGAAGAGGTCATCGAACTCCGAGACGACCCGGGCGTTGTCGACGAAGTCGAAATTGTGCTCGTTGCGGTTGATACTCAGTTCTTCGACAGCAAACGTCGCACTCTTCGGGAGGATCAGGTCTGCCAGGCTCCCGAGTTCCTCGACCGATATCACCCCATCGGGGAGATCTTCGGACCCGGGCCCTTCAGCCTCCATCTCCCCGGCCTCGCCGGCCTCTTTCATCCCTCTCACCCGGTTGAGGATACCAAAGGGATCACGATGCCCGGGTGAAGAGGGTGCAGCCTTCGGCCCTGTATCACTGCTCATCGGCGAAGGGGTGACCGTACGCTCCTTATCAGTCTCCCTCCCCGACCTCTCGAGCCGGTTGAGGAGTGCCCGGACAGGATCCTCATCAGCAGTTGTGCGCCGCCCCCTGGTATCTTCTGAACTCATCACCGAGCCGATGATTGAACGGATATCGGCCCCTCTCAAGACCGGGCCAGGAGAATGCTCACGCATCTCCTCTCCGCCAGGACCAGGATCCATGACCGGGGCCGACTCCCCTTGATCTTCTGTATCACTCTCTTGAGATGGTGGAGCGGAGCCGTGCGACCCCGCTGTAACCTCTTCCCTGCCGGGTTGTGATCCCCCTGATTGTGCAAGGAGACTTCTGACCGATGCAATCAATTCACGTTCTTCATCTTCACCCGTTCTCATCCTCTGTGCCCCCAACATCAACAGACGTTTCTACCTGAGGATCATGGAAGTCGATGATGCACCGTCTTCGCTCCCCGGATCGATCCGCGATCACACACATATAGCGCCCGTTCAACAGTCGAAAGCAAACTCTCCCCTGGGAATCCGTCACATCACTCGTGATGACAAGTTTTCCCTTCCGGATCGAGACATGAGCGCCGGCGAGAGGCGAGTGGTTGTCGCGGACGGTCAGACAGAGGACTCCCACTCGTTGTCGGGTAGGCGAACCAATCGTCGGGATATCAAGACGGCCGTTCTTCTTTAAATGACTCGTCTCAAAGATCCTGCAACGGGCAATCAGCGCATCGGCGATCACCGGCGCTATGAGATAGAGTGCGAAATTCTCCTCGCCGGTCAGGCGCAGAACGGCCGAGTCCCCGAAGAGCGTCCCCTTGTCATCGACAAGAATGGCGCCGTTCGGTTCGCCATTAGAGAGAATCAGGAAAAATGTATGTGTCTTCTCTCTCGTGACCCCCATTCCGGTCAGAGAATGGACGTTACTATAGCGCAGCAACTCCTCAAGATCAAAGCACCCTTCACACGTCGACTGCTGAAGGATCTCGTCCATGAGATCGACTATTTCCATGGATATCTTCAGGTAAGGTATTATTGCGCAGGATAAGCGGAACACTTCCGCTCTACCGCAATATACCACATCACTATGCTATTATTAATATCTTGCTAAAATGTATCTCGCGTATAGATGATAATATCTTAAAAATAAGAATAAAACGGACTGTAAACACCTGATTCGTATGATTACATCAGGAAGGAATCAGGAGAAGAAAGGTGCCACAACAGGGCCGAGAGAGAACCCATGATCGCCACGCCAAAAGGAAGGCCTTCAGATTTATCCCAAAGACCGCATAGAAAGAACCAGGATCCGCTGTGAAGTGAGATCGCCAGAAATAAGAAATAAAAAGTGAATAGGGTACTATCCCATGACGCTTTCGCCCGTGATCGCCATCCCGCTCATCATTGCAACGGTTGCAATAGGCGCCACGCTCATATATGCGTCTGTTCTGGATGCAAGAGATCGCCGGGTACCCCACAGAACCTGGCGGCCAGCACTCGCGATTGCGATTCCTGCGGCACTCTGGGTATACGGACAGATCCTCCTTGCAGATTGGCGGACGGCAGCAGGTTACCTCGTTCTGGTCGCAGTCTTCTGTGGGTTTTTCTACCTATTTCAGGCTAAAGGCCTTTTTGGAGGAGCGGATGCGTATGCCCTCATCATCATCACCGCATGCATCCCGTTATCTCCGATCGAGCCGTACTTCGGCATCTCACCGCTTGGGTTCTTCCCATTCACCGTGCTGACGAACGCCGTGCTGATCAACATCGCGGCACCCTTTGCAATACTCGCGAAGAACCTGATAGAGGGGAACCGGGCTCCGCTCCCCTGCCTCTTCCTCGGCTTTCCCGTCGACGGGAAGAAGATCCAGAACGAGTTCGGCTTTGTCATGGAAGATATCAGGGAAGAGGACGGCAAGATTGTCCGACGATTCGTTGGCTTTACGGAGTCGCTTGGGCGAATGACTCGGGGAGAACGTCGATATACAAAAGACCTCAGGCTGCACCCCGAGGACTACCAGAAGGAACTTGCACTTTACCGAAAGGCCGGCAAGGTCTGGATATCGTATGGCATTCCGTTCATCATACCGATCACGGCGGGATTCCTGACTGCACTATTCATGGGTGATATCCTCTTTGAGATCATGAAGATCCTAGCAGGAATGTGAACCAATATGGAGATACAGTTCAAGAATGGATTGGTACCTGTCATCGTGCAGGAGAAGCGAACTCGTGAGGTTCTGATGCTCGCTTACGCAAACGCCGAGGCGCTGGACCTTACAAAACGAACTGGATACGCACACTACTACAGTCGGAGCAGACAGAAGATCTGGAAGAAAGGAGAAGAGAGCGGGCACGTCCAACGCATCTCGCGCATGCTTGTCGACTGCGACGCGGATGCGATCCTGTATGAGGTTGAGCAGTCCGGCGCAGCCTGCCATACCGGGCATGCCTCATGCTTCTACCGAACGATCGATGGTGAAGAGATCGCCGGAATAGTCTTTGATCCGGAGAAGGTATACGCTAATAAGGGTGAATGACTTCATTA
Organism: Methanoculleus sp. DTU007; assembly: GCF_001512385.1. NCBI lineage: Archaea > Methanobacteriati > Methanobacteriota > Methanomicrobia > Methanomicrobiales > Methanomicrobiaceae > Methanoculleus > Methanoculleus sp. DTU007. Next base: position 15,072 of record NZ_LFRO01000102.1, read on the forward strand.
CTATGGTGATTTTTTATGAAAATTGTACCCGATACCAGCGTCGTAATAGACGGACGCATAACATCGATGATAAAAACCGGAGAATATAAGGGCGCAACAATAATCATACCGGAAGCCGTCGTCGCCGAACTGGAGGCACAGGCAAATCAGGGGCGGGAGATAGGATTTTCCGGTCTGACCGAACTCCAGGAACTCTTCCGGATGTCGGAGGAAAAGATCATTGATCTCCAGTTTGCCGGAGACCGCCCGAGCCTCGACCAGGTGAAACTCTCCAGCGGAGGCGAGATAGACGCCCTGATCAGGAACGTCGCCATCGAGCACGATGCCCGGTTCATCACAAGCGACCTCGTGCAGGCAGAGGTTGCAAAGGCAAAAGGGCTTGACGTCGTCTACTTAAAGCCGCAGGTTGGCGATTTCTCACCGCTCTCGATAGACCAGTTCTTCGACGAGGAGACGACCGCGATCACCTTGAAAGAGCGTGCTTTGCCGATGGCAAAGATCGGAAAACTCCGGGACATTCGCCTGGTCACTCTTCGGGATACCCCGATGACCGAGTATGAACTCCGGATCATGGCGCAGGAACTTCTTGAGCGGGCAAAGCGTGACCCGGACGGGTTCATCGAACTCGAGAAGCGTGGGATTACGGTCGCCCAGATCGGATCTCTCCGGATCTCGATCGCCCGGCGACCCTTCTCGGACGGGATGGAGATTACGGTGGTACGTCCGCTCGTCGATCTCTCGCTTGACGATTACGATATGGCACCGGAGATCAAGAAGCGGATTCTCGGAAACCGGCGCGGTGTCCTGATAGCAGGTCCTCCGGGCGCGGGTAAGACCACGCTCGCCCAGAGTCTTGCGACGTTCCTTGCCGATAACGACTTCATCGTAAAGACGATGGAGGCCCCGCGTGACCTGCAGGTGCCCGATCACATCACCCAGTACACGGCGCTTGAAGGCAGCATGATGAACACTGCCGAGGCTCTCCTGCTTGTCCGACCCGATTACGTCGTCTTTGACGAGATCCGCAAGAACGAGGACTTCAGCGTCTATGCCGATATGCGCCTTGCCGGAATGGGTATGGTTGGAGTGGTGCATGCAATGGAGGTACACGACTGCCTCCGACGGTTCTGTGACCGCGTAGATTACAGTATCCTGCCACAGATCATCAACACCATCATCTATGTCGTTCAGGGCAAGATCTCAAAGATTTACGACCTTGAACTGACGATCAAGGCGCCAGAGGGCATGCCCGGCGACACCCACGTCCGCCCGGTCATCGTCGTTCGCGAGCATTCGCGGCGGGAGCCAGAGATCGAGATCTTCCGCTACGAGGGTGAGACCCTGGTGATGCCGCTTACGGCGAGGACCAGCGCGGAATCGGCACTCCCCGCGGAGCAGCCAGCCGCCCCGCCGGCCGGGCCCGAGGAGAACGTCTCCTGGAAAGTTGCTGAAAAAGAGGTTCAGCGCGAGATCGGGCGGTATACGAACGGTCCGGTCGAGGTCCGGATCATCAGCGACAACAAAGCTGTTGTCTATATCGACGATAAGGACGTCCCTGCAGCAATCGGAAAGGGCGGCAAGAACGTCTCGGCGATCGTGAACAAACTCGGTATCGGGATCGATATTCGGCCACGGAGCGAACTGGAGGCAAAACGGCCGGTCGAGGAGGAGGTACACCTTGGCGGCGGCATCAAGATACGCATCGACAAGAAACAACTGACCATCGTTTCCCCGGAGAATAAGGGCAAGATCGTCGATGTCTTCGCCGGAAAAGAGTATCTCTTCACGGCTACGGTAAACGAAGAAGGCGACATTCTCCTTGCAAAGAACAGCACCATCGCCCAGGAAATGATCAAGCGCTACAACGATGGCGAGATAATCCGGCTGCGGCCGGTATGAGGCAGAGAAAAAGAGATAGAAAACCAGTATCTGGAGGCATAGAGTGAGCGGACTGGACATGCAAAGTAACGAGCTGGAGTGCATCTCCCGATGGGAGCACGCATTCGAGGCCGATCCGGCAGAGAAGGAGAAGTATTACCTGACCGTGGCATACCCGTATCCCAGCGGGGCGATGCACGTCGGGCACGGGCGAACCTACATCGTTCCGGATGTCATCGCCCGTTACCAGCGGATGAAGGGGAAACAGGTCCTCTTTCCGATGGCGTTCCACGTCACCGGCACCCCGGTCATCGGGATATCAAAGAGGATCGCGAACGGGGATGAAAAGACAATCCGGCTGTACCGCGACCTCTACCGGGTGCCGCAGGACACCCTCGACCGATTTATCGACCCGATGGAGATCGTCCGATACTTCTCTGAGGAGTATCAGCGGGTGATGCAGAAGTGCGGGCTCTCGATCGACTGGCGGCGGCGGTTCATCACCGTCGATCCCCAGTACAGCAAGTTCATCGAGTGGCAGTACAAACACCTGCACGAGAAGGATCACGTCGTCAAAGGAGCTCACCCGGTCAAGTACTGTCCTCAGTGTGAGAACCCGGTCGGCGATCACGACCTCCTTGAGGGCGACAAGGCCGAGATCATCAAGTTCACCCTGGTGATCTTCCAGTGGGGCGACGCGAAGATCCCATGCGCAACCCTTCGGCCCGAGACGATCTACGGCGTGACAAACCTCTGGGTGAACCCTGCCGTCACCTACGTGCGGGCGACGATCGACGGCGAGGAGTGGATCTTGAGTGCCGAGGCGGCGGCGAAACTCGGCCTTCAGGACCACGAGGTCTGGGTGAAGGAGAACATCCCCGGAACGGCGCTCATCGACCAGACCGTCTCTCACCCACTCTGCGGCGACGTCCCCGTTCTCCCGGCGACATTCGTCGACCCGGACATGGGTACGGGCATCGTCATGAGCGTTCCCGCCCACGCGCCTTTCGACTACATAGCTCTGCGCGACCTGCAGCAGCAGGGGAAGTACACGTCCATCCAGCCGATTCCGCTCATCTCCGTCGAGGGCTACGGCGAGATCCCGGCAAAGGACGCGGTCGAGCGGGCGGGCATCCGCGACCAGAACGACCCCGGGATGGAGGCGCTCACCCAGGAGATCTACAGCGCGGAGTTCTCCCGGGGGAAGGTCTTTGAGAAATACGGCGGGAAACCGGTTCGCGAGGCACGGGATGACGTTGCGGCGTTGATGATCGAGCGCTACGGCTCCATTCCGATGTACGAGTTCGATACTCGCCAGGTGATCTGCCGGTGCGGCGGCAGGGTCTTTGTGAAGATCCTCCACGACCAGTGGTTCCTGGAGTATAGCGACCCGTGCTGGAAGGAGCAGGTGAAGACCCAGCTCGAGCGGATGGCGCTCGTCCCGCCCGAGGTCCGGGCTGAGTTCGACAGGACTGTCGACTGGCTGAAGGACTGGGCCTGCACCCGGCGGGTGGGGCTCGGCACGAAACTCCCCTGGGATCCGACCTGGATCATCGAGCCGCTCTCCGACTCGACGATCTACATGGCCTACTACACAATCTCTCATCACCTCAGGGCCATCCCGCCGGAGAACCTGACGCCGGAGGTCTTTGATTACATCTTCCTCGGCAAAGGGAACCCCCAGACGGTCGATCGGGAGACGCTCGACAGGATCAGGAACGAGTTCCTCTACTGGTATCCCTATGAATACCGGTTCTCGGCAAAAGATCTCATCTCGAATCACCTCACGTTCCAGCTCTTCCACCACCGGGCACTCTTCCCACAGGAACTACAGCCGAAGGGCATGGTGGTCTTCGGCATGGGTCTCCTGAACGGGGCGAAGATGTCCTCAAGCAAGGGCAACGTCTTCCTGCTCGAAGACGCCTTGAAGGAGTTCGGGGCCGATACCGTCAGGATGTTCCTTGTCGGAAGCGCAGAGCCCTGGCAGGACTTTGACTGGCGTAACGAACTCGTCTCCTCGACCAAAAAGCAGATCGAGCGGTTCTGGAACACCGTTAACGAGGCGAAGGTTGCAGAAGGCGCCTACGATATCGATGCCTGGCTCATGAGCAGGCTTCAGCACCGTATCATGAGCACCTCAGCGGCGCTCGAGTCGTTCCAGACCCGGCAGGCATTGCAGGAGGCGTTCTTCGGCGTGGAGGCCGACCTGAAGTGGTACCGCCGCCGCCTGCCCGAGGGTGCAAACGGCGGGGCCGTGATGCAGGATCTCTGCCGCACCTGGGTACGGCTGCTCGCCCCCTTCATCCCATACACCTGTGAAGCGCTCTGGAGCGATATCGGCGGGGAGGGCATGGTCTCGTTTGCACCGTGGCCGGTGGCGGACGAGAGCCTGATCAGCCCGGAGGTCGAACTCGCCGAGGAGCTTCTCGCACGGACCGTCGAGGATATTGAGTCGATCCGGAAGCTGATCCCGATGGAACCCACGTCCATCAAGCTCTTCGTTGCCCCGGCCTGGAAGCACGAGGCATTCCGGATCATCGCCGCATCGACCGACAAGACCCGGGTGATGCGCGATATCATGCAGAACGAGGATATGCGCAGGCGCGGCCGCGAGGCGACGGATGCCGCAAAGCAGATCACGAAATTCGTCCTGAAACTGCCGCCCGACCTCGTGAAACAACTGCAAGAAGCGACCCTCGATGAGCAGGCGATCCTTGAGGGTGCACGGGCGTTCCTGGAGCACGAGTTCGGCGTGCCGGTCACGGTCCAGAACGCTGAAGAGAGCACACACCCGAAGGCGTCGGGGGCCCTGCCCTTCAAGCCGGCGATAGTGATCGAGTAAAACACCCACGTTTTTTACTTTTTTCAAGCAAGATTCTTTAAACGTCCCATCCCCCACGTTCCTTGGCGCTTCATGGAGTGTCGACGATGGAGCCGGGGCAGAAGACCTGACATGAGATAAGAATGAAGGCCGCTGTCCGGTAGATGACTCTTGAACAACCAAAATTTTCAGGGCGTCGTACTCCAGAACATCGCACTCCCCGCCAACCCCACCTCGCACCTAACGGTGCTCGAACCCCATTCCTGCGGGATGTCGTTCCCCCAAGCGTAATATCACCCCGAAATCCACGCATGGGTTCATGCGACTGCACCAAAACGGCGGGCAGGGATGTATTGCCCGCAAAAAGAAGAGATGCCCGATCAAAAAGAGGAGCGGTTACTCCGTCCCCTTCACGGCCTGCTGAGCCTTCTTCGCCCGTTCTTTTGTCGTGTACCCGGTCACCTGCTGGAGGTAGTTCCGGAACCGGCGATTGGTCTCGAGGATCGTCTCATCGTCGGCGGTTTTATCCGCCTCAGTATCGACGATCAGGGTCTTGCCTCCCGATCCCAGCCAGACCTCAAGGCGCAGGAGCGCTCCGTAGGAGATTATGTAATGGCCATCCTCCGACACTGTGGGTTCAACCCCAAACTGGTCACGGAGACCCTGAACCATGGATTCTGCAAGAGTTTTCGTGTATCCGCGCTTGATCTGGTATTCCTGCATAATATTTTTAAGGGACACCCAACTATGTTAAATTAATCCGGAAGTGAGTGGTTGATCCCCATGGACGATATAAAGGTCATATCAAGAGCGCTTTCCGGCACCGATAAAACAGTGCTGATCGGGTTTCCTGGAAGCGGTCTCGTCGGGAGTATTGCCCTGCAGTACCTCGTCGAGCAGATGGAGTTTGAGCAGATCGGGTCGATCACAAGCAAATATTTTCCACCGGTCGCCCTCATGACGAGAGGTGTGGTCAATGCTCCCGTTCGCCTCTACGACAAAGATCACCTCACGGCAATCGTCTCAGATGTCCCCATCCACCCGATGATATGCTACGAGGTGGCAAACGGCATCATGAACTGGCTTACTCAGTTTGATATCAGGGAGATTGTCACAATCGCAGGAATCATCACGAACGAACCAGAAAAGAGGGTCTTTGGGGTTGCAACCAATAGGCAGATACTTGAGCGCGTCTTAGACGAGACGACTATCCTTCCCATGGGAAGCATATCGGGAATTGCAGCAAGCATCCTCATGGAGTGCAAGACGCGGGGTATCCCCGGCATCGGGCTTCTTGGAGAGACGGTGAACACCCCCGACCCACGGTCTTCCGCGGCCACGATCGACGTCTTAAACAAGATCTACGGTCTCAACCTGGATATCAAACCGCTGCTCGAACAGGCGGTGGAGATCGAGGCGGCTATGGCCCAGATTGCAGAACAGGTACAGAAGACCGAGACCGCACCCAGAAGAGAGCAACTGCCGATGTACGGGTGAGTCTATGAAGTATGCAGCGTTAACCGGAATATCTCCATCAGTCATCGCCGAACTCAAGAGCGGTAAGGCGCGCACCCTTGAGTTGAGCAGCGCCCACAATATCATAACCCTGACCGAGGCCACTCCGGGGGAGTGCCTCTTCCTGACGTCCGTCAACGAGGAAGACCTCTCTCCCGGAGATCCGGGTATTATGGTCGACCTTCTGGCACTCAACATCAGCATGAAACGGATCGAACTCACCGGCCCAACCTACTTTGAGGAACGAGAACGAATGTCAGCACGGATCAAAGTCCAATTCCGGGGAACGACCATCGCCCGCGACGTTGAAGGGAGAAAATGGGGTGACCCGACCAAAGTCGAGATTATCAGGTCGGCCTGTTACCGGGCCGGCTGATACGTTTTTACGGGCTCCCGGGCCCCGGACCCTCAAAGAGTTAATAACCCCTGACAACCAAAATGTATGGGAGTATTACAGAGTGGGTCTGTGGCTTAGCCAGGATATAGCGCCGGGCTTCTAACCCGGATGCCGGGGGTTCGAATCCCTCCAGGCCCGTCGATTTTAACGCCGTTGCCGAAGGGACCATTTTTCTTTGAATGGCTGGGAATTAGTATGGATCGTCCCAGATCTCGCCGACACCAGCGAATCGATCTTTTTCTACCCGGGATCGCCGCTGACAGAAAAAATAGAAGGGTTATCTAACCTTCGTCCCCGGACTGACCGGCCGGAGGGGGACAAGGAGGGAGGCCTCGTCACCGGCGGCGAGGATCATTCCCCTGCTCTCGACCCCGAAGATCTTTGCCGGTGCGAGATTTGCAATCATTGCGACATCTTTGCCAACCAGTTCCTCGGGGGAGTAGAACTGCGCGATCCCGCTGACCACCTGGCGCTTCTCGCTGCCGAGATCGACGATAAGTTTGTAGAGTTTCTTTGAGCCCTTGATCGGCTCGGCCGAGACGATCTGTCCGACCCTGATATCGAGTTTTGCAAACTCGTCGATGGATACAGTGGGCGTCTTTGGTTTGGCGGCCTCTTTTGCCTTCTCGACACGTTCATTGAGAATAGCCTCAAGAGCGGCGATCTGCTCCTTCTCGATCTTAGCAAAGAGCGGGGAGGGTTTTGCGAGCGCTCGTGCTCCCACCGGCGTCGTTGCCTCGGCAATCGAATGATCCGCAATCTTGTCCTCGTAGCCGAGCATCGTCCAGGCCCGCTGCATTGACTCGGGCATCAGGGGCTCGAAGATCAGAGCAAGCGCTTTCACAATCTGGAGGCAGTCGGCTATGACCTGCTCCGCCGCCGCCCGGTCCTCCTTGATCAGTTTCCAGGGAGCGTTACTCTGGATGTAAGAGTTCCCAAACGACGCAAGAGCCATCATTGCATCAACGGCGCTCTTGAAGTCGTACTCCCGCATCAGGGCATCGATCGTGGAGAGCGACCGCTCAATCTCCTCGACGACGACCGGCCGTGGGGCAAGGTCGGGCACCCCCGAGAACTCCTTCTCAGCGAAGTACATCGTCCGGTAGATGAAGTTTCCGAGCGTCCCGACGATCTCGTTGTTCACCCGCTCGGCATAGATCTTCCAGGAGAAATCGAGTTCTTTCGTGTGGTTGGTGTAGGAGAGAAGGTAGTAGCGGAGGTAGTCTGCCGGGAGGCCCTGGTCCAGGTAGTCGTCGTTCGTCCAGACCACATATCCCCGAGACTTTGAGAACTTCCTGCCCTCGATCGTGACCATGCCGCTTGCGACCACCGCGTGCGGGAGGCCGTAACCAGCCCCCTTGAGGAGGGCAGGCCAGAAGATGCAGTGGTGGTAGATGATATCCCCGCCGATGAAGTGCGTGACCCGGGTCTCGTCCCCGCACCAGTAGTCCTTCCAGTCGGCACCGGCAGCCTCCGCCCACTCTTTCGTAAACGATATGTAGCCGATGGGCGCGTCGACCCAGACATAGACGACAAGATCGTCGCGTCCCGGGAATTTGACGCCCCAATCCAGCGTTCGGGTGATGCACCAGTCGTGCAGGAGTTCCTTCACCCAGCCGAGGGCGTAGTTTCGGGCAGTGGCCGTGCCGCGGAGGTTGGGGAGATACTCGAGGAGGAAGTCCCGGAACGCCGAGAGTTTGAAGAAGTAGTGCTCCTGCTCCCGGTACTCCGCCTTGCCGCCGCAGATCTTACAGACCGCGTCCTTGATCTCGCCGGGCTCGAGGTGCTGGCCGCATCCCTGATCGCACTCGTCGCCCCGGGCGATCGCCCCGCAGTGGGGGCAGATCCCTTCCACATACCGATCGGGGAGGAACCGTTCACACTGCGGGCAGTAACTCTGGCTGACGGTCTTCGAGTAGATGTAGCCGTTCTCGATAAGCCGTTTGACGATCGAGCGGGTGGTCTCGTGGTTCATGGCGTCGTCGGTCATCCCGAACCGATCAAAGACTACTCCCATCCGCCGGAACGTCTCGTAGAAGTGCTGATGATAGCGCTCTGAGAGGGCACGGGGGGTCGAACCCTCCTGCTCAGCGCTGATCACGATCGGCGTTCCGTGGTTATCGGAACCACATATAAAGACGACCTCCTCACCCGACCGGCGCATATAGCGCACGTAAAAGTCGGCCGGCACGTAGGTCCGCAGGTGCCCGATATGGCAGGGACCGTTCGTGTACGGGAGGCCGCACGTTACCAGCAACGGCTTACCACTCATCCTTATCTACTCTGGTTGCGATGGTAATAAAGATACCAGCGCATGGCACGAAGGATTACGATGCCTGTTCGATCTTTCGGCTCCGAGGTCGGAATGCCCACGGTCCCGGAGATCACAGGGTGGCTGAAAGAGGTAAAAGTGGTGGAGGCGGATCTCACCACCTACCGGCTCGGCCGTTCGATTGATGCCCAGGAGGGGGTGACGGTGCCCGCCGCCGGAGGTATCTTCTACAGCGAGAGGCTGCGGGGAGCGTTCCCCGGGGTGATCGACGGGGTGCTTGTCGGTGAGCCGGACGTCGACCCGGCTGCTGTGGTTGCGGATGCGCATTATATCCTGACAAGGCAGAAGGGGGCCTGGATCTCTCTCCCCGCCCCCCACATGCTCGGTGTTCGTGACGGCTATATCGGGGATGAAGAGGGTTTTTCCGAGGCTATCGCGACCTCATACATTCGGCTCATGCGGGAGATGAGGGATGCGGGCGTGCAGGGCCACATCCTGATCGCGGACGAAGCGGACGCAATCGAACTCGATTTACTCGCGAAAAGAAAGACCCTTTTCTTTCCGAGGGCTCCGGAGACCTTCGACCTGGAACTCCTGCTCGAGTACCAGGATAGACTCATCCTCCCGGCAAAGGATCTTAATCGGGCGGAGGACCTGATGGAGCGGTTCCACATCAAAAGACTGATCCTCCTCGATGCAGAGACAGAGGACCTTGCGGCCGCCACCGCTCTTGCCGACCCGGATATGCTTGAAGTCGGCGGCTACTGCGAGGAGAACTGCCCGGATTACTGGAAGCGCCTCCGGGAGGGGGCCTTCATTCTTCGATAGTCTCCGCAACTTCCGCAAGACGCCGGTAATGTCGATTCCGCTTGAAGATCCAGAAGAGGAGGCGGTCGAGGAGGCTGAACGGAAACGTCCCTCCGGCTGCGTGAGGATGACCGCCGCCGGAGAACTCCCGGGCAATGAGGTGGCTGACCGGGGGGACTGAACGGATAGAGATGCGGCCGTTTCCCGAGACGATCACCTCGATATCGGTATCGAGTTCATCGCGGATGGCATGCGCCGTCTCGCTGGGGTAGCCGTAGAGAGGGGAGAATGCTATCCGATAGCGGCCGTCCTCGATGATGGTGGTGTGCCGGAGGCTCTTTTTGATATCTTGCTCCATTTCCCGGACGATCCGCTGGTACTCGCTCTCCACTTTCGGATCAACGATAGTGCCCCGGACGAGGTTGTCGCGGACGTACTCGCGATAGCCTTTCTGCATCACGACCTGGCCGAGCATCTTCGACCGGGGATCCTGATGCTTCCAGAGGTCGTAGTCGCAGACGACCTGCGCGATCTCCACCGCCACCGGGTCCTCGGGAGCAAGGTCGCGGGCGACGATCCCGGTCGCGCAGGTGGAGACATCGATATGGAGGAGGTTTGTCTTCGCATCAACGGCCCGGATCTCCTCCTCTTTCCAGCGGTGGTGGTCGCGCCACTCGATCCGCCACCCGTTCGACCGCGCCTTCGCAAGCCTTTGCTCAACGCCCGGCTGGTAGCCGATATCCGATATGCTGAGAAGGTTCCCGCGTCCGGGAGAGCCGGCCACGGCGTCAAGATTAGCGAGGAATTTGCCGACCGGAGACCAGACAGTAAAGACGTCCCCGTACTTCCTCCGGTGGATGGCGTCGCTCCCTACGGCATCAAGGTCGTTGTGCGTAAGGTGCACGACGGTCTCCGTCCGCTCCGAGAGCGCCTTCATGAGGTTTGCGTCCTGAGCATTCGATTTCTGATCATTCCGGTCCATCATCAATAGTATTATGCAGGGAGAGATAAATAGGCAGTTTAAGATCCTCTGCTCCCCCGCCACGAGAAACACAGGATTTATTAGGGACTACAAACAACATTGTAGGGCAGGAGCCCCTGTAGCTCAGACTGGGAGAGCGCCAGACTGAAGATCTGGTTGTCCCCGGTTCAAATCCGGGCGGGGGCATATTTTCTCAAGTTCTAATCCAGTCAGCAATATTGTGGTGTATTTATAGCGCCTATCGAAGATAGGCCAAATCCATCAAACGGCAGGGAAGACTTGATACGCATCAAATTCTGTGGAACCGCGAGTCTGGCGGAGATGCAATGTGCGATCGATGCAGGCTGCGATGCTATGGGGTTCATCATGGGCGTGACCCACGAGAGCTCTGATTATATAACCCCGGCAGAGACCGCCCGGATGATACGACACCTCCCGCCGTTCATCGAGCCGGTCGCGGTCACTCACCTGCAGGATACAGAAGACCTCATCAAACTGGTGAGGGAGTCACACTGCACGACGCTGCAGATCCAGGATACCATTGAGCCGCCCGAGATCGATCGCATCCGTGACGCCCTCCCGTACTTAAAGATAGTGAAAGCCGTCCATGTGATGGACGAGTCAGCCATCGCGACGGCAAAGCGCTATGAACCCTATGCCGATGCACTCATCCTCGATACCAGAACGAACGAGAAACTCGGGGGAACAGGGATCCCCCACGACTGGAACATCAGTGCGGAGATTGTAGCCCGTTCATCTATCCCCGTGATACTCGCAGGAGGGCTCACGCCCGAGAACGTCGCAGAGGCCATACGGAAGGTCCGTCCCTACGGGGTCGACGTACATACCGGCGTCAAGAAAGACGGTGTCCGCAACCCCGAGCGGACGCTTGCTTTTGCTCGTGCAGCGCGAAACGCTCTCTGAAGGCTGATGAAAGACCACCCGCACGGATTCATCGAGGCAAACAGCCGAGAAGCTGGTCCCGGGATCCTGCGGGTAATACGCTACCAGAGGCTTGAAGCGGCGAATGGGCTGGTTATCCGAGGTCAAAAAAGTAGTTTACCGGGCCGGCACCGCTGCCATGCCCTTCTCGACCCGGCGGGCCATCTCCTGCTTGACCCTCCGGATCTTCTCCGCCTGATCGCGCTCCGCAAGGCTCGGACCCGCTTTAGAGACGACTTCCTCGCTCGGGACCCCTTTCGCGTTCACCACCCGCTGGTAGGCAAAACTCGCCCAGTCGTCCGGGAGCTCCTGCATCCGCACATACTCCATGTTGCTCGGCGCAAGATCGAGCTGGTTCTCAAGGACGCTGTTGACATAGTCCTTGTTCGGTTCAAAGACGACAAGGGATTCGACGACGTCGGTCTTCATGATGTCCTGAATATCCCGGCCCTCGAACTGCTTTAAGAGCCGCGCACACTCGTTGAAGTGCTCGATCTCCATCTTCATGAAACTCTCCCAGATCCCCCGGATCCTCGGGTCGCTCTCGTGCTGGGCACAGGAGTAGTAGAGGTATGCCTCGTTGAGTTCCAGAATCGCCATCTTCTCAAGCATCGTCTCCCGCGGATCGCCGAGGCTTTCATACTGGCTCACGTGCTGCTCCTCGATCTCTGCAATCTCAGCATACAGCTGCCGCGCGATCTCGTCCGGGTACATGAACCCGTGAGACCGGTAGAAGAGCATCGTCTGTTGCTCCGCGGCGACGATCGTGGCATAATTCATCTTCGTCTTGATATCGGCCGTATCCTTGTCGTAGTGCTTGCGCATTGAGTCATAGGGGTGGCGGTGCTCGATGCTCGTCGGCCTGCCGGGCTTCACCTCGGTCTTGCCCTGGACGATCATCTCGGGGTCGCCGCCCTCGATGTAGTCGTAGAGGCAACCGTAGCGGTAGAGGTGGTCGAAGTCCTCGAGCAGCGCAAAGTCCAGTGTCTGCTTGACATACGGGTCCGGCTCGTTCTGTGCCAGGTTCGCGGTGAGGTCGACCGCCACCTGCTCGTAGCCGAGAGTGGTCTCGATGACCGATTGGTCGGCCGGGTTGAGCCAGTTGACCGCCTCCTGCTGCTGGGAGTCGATCCGCCTCATCAGAGCCATCGATTTCTTCACCTCGGGGTCCGGGTGCATCCGCGCAATAGCGTGCGACATGAGGACGGCATTGTTCTCGATCCCATTCATGAGGATGACCCGGGTCCGGGTGTAGGCGTCGACCGCCTTCTTATCGTATGGGGCCGGGGTCATATCCTTCCAGGACTGGGGCTGCTCTTCGAGCGGCATGCCTTCCATATCAAAGGGTTTAAACTGAGCCATTTCGTCTCCCTCCATATCCCCCGCCAACTCTTCAGTATGGGTATCTCCAGTGGTATGGGCACAGGCGGCAAACCCCCGGGTTCACCCCTGCATACTGGAGATTCTGGGGGCCCCCCTTCCATACCGGTCACACCACAAAAACCTAACGGCCAGCAACGGAGGCCGCGTAAAATGCGGTTCCCGACCACCCTGGCAATGACGAGTATACAGTTAGACGGTTATCCTGCCTGGCACCACCCCGGGGCACTGAGAGACCACAAAGTATACATCGCAGGAGATGGGGCTGGATGAAGGGGGCTCCCCAACAAACGTGCCACCCCATTAGTACGAAGGGTTAAGTATAACCGCCCAAGAGAGGGCGCTAGATGGTGACGGACCATCCGATGACAACCAGACCGCAGGAGACGAGGGCCATGACTGGAAGAGAAAGCAATCCCCCCGATTCCAGGAGGGGGAACACCGATGAGGGAACGAATAATCGGGAAGCCAGGGATCCCCGGGGCAGGGAGGCCCCGGCTGTTTCCCATGAGAGCATCCGCGACTTCCGCGGCCATCCTACAGACTTCCTGGTCGATATCCTCGACCAGGAGTCAGAGGTGATCATTGTTGCAGAACTGCCCGGCGCTGATGTGGAAACCATCAAACTCAATCTGCTCAACCCGCAGACCCTGCGGATAACCGCAAGGCGCGCTGAGCCGGTGGAGGAGGAATCTGGTGGTTACTACATCCGGGAGCGTGGGAATGGAATCATGAGCCGGCTGATACGTCTGCCAGCAAGCGTAACTGACGAGTCGGCAAGGACGAGTTTCAAGAACGGTGTTTTAGAGGTGCGGCTACAAAAGATGAGAGGGGCGCCTGAACGCGGAGGGAAGAGGATCACCATAGAGTGATTGGGGGCTAACGCCACTCTCATGGAGATACTACCGGCCCGTCGCGCTATACAAACCGGATCTCCGGGCAGGGGCGCATCCATCAGTACCAGGCAGCGCACCCGGCCATCCGGGTCGTCACCACCTGGGGGTGGTAACAGATGACGCTGTCCCGGGCTGTGATCCTGCCGTTGACGATCTGGTCGATGACCGTGAGGTGGTCCTGCACGCCCCGGGGAAGGAGATAATACTCGCGGACAAAGTCCTTCCCCCGCGCACCCATCTCGGCAGCCTTCTCAGGGTGCCGGAGGAGATGGAGGATTCTATCGGCGGTCTCCTGGATCGTCGAGACCAGGTAGCCGTTCCAGCCGTCGCGGATCTGGAGCGGTATCCCGCCGACATTCCCGGCGACGACCGGTTTCCCCTTCCAGAGGCCTTCGGTTACCGTCAGGCCAAACCCCTCCTTGATGGATTTCTGAACGATCACATCCGACGCACGCTGAAGAGCGTTGATCTCCCGGTGGCTGTCCGGTGGAAGGTCGAGGACATGAATGTCAGGGTCATCCTCGGCCGTCTCACGGACTTCGCGCAGGACAATATAGCACTCAGGGTCGTCGCATGCCCGACCGCCGACGAGAACGAGCTGGCAGGGGACCTTCTGACGAACTTTCTTGAAGGCCTGGATGACCCCGACCGGGTCTTTAAAGACATCGTATCGGGAGACCTGGGTGACGATAGGCATTGCCGGGTCGATACCGTACTTCGCGAGGACGGCATCGATCTCGGAACGGGGGAGATCGCGGTTCTTCTCGGATAAGGGGTCGATGAACGGCGGAATGATGAAACTTGGCACGTTCCAGAGCGGAAGATACTGGAAACTCGAGAATATGCTCGCGTGATACTTCTCGACCAGCCTTCGCAAGATGTTGCCGATGCTCCCCACGGTCTCTGTAGGCACAGTCTCCAGCTGAACGTGGCATCGCCAGAGGAGTCTCTTCTGCTCGAGTTCCCGGGTCGTCAGGAACTCTATGAGCCCGAGCGGCTGTGGGTCATGAATGGTCACGACATTACAATCGTCTTCAATCAGTCCTTCGTTCTGCCGCTGAGCCTCCCAGTATGTCTCGATCATCGACTGCGAGAATCCGTCGCGACCCTGGAGGAAGTTGTGGAGCGTCTTTGTGACGTCGAAAAAAGCCGGTTCGGCCTCCATGACGCTCCATACCGTCTCAAGGCCGAGTGCGTTGAGGAAAGGGACGTATGATATGAGAATCTCCGCGACACCGCCGCCGTAACGGGTCGAGTTGATCTCCTGCAGCTTGTTGCCGGATAAGCGATCGGCGAGTTCTTCGAGCGCCGAGAACTGCTCATCCCCTACGATCCGCCGGTATTCCTTGAGGGACGGGCAACTGGGGAGATCTGTGACGATCATTGAGGATCACTCTCCGGTAATACGCCCCCAGCCAATAAAATGCCTTTCGGTGGGGCAAGCAGATACCCGGTATAGGGAGCACTCCTGCCATATGCTTGCCCAGGTTCACCAGACCCGGCTTATGGGGCTGGTGATGCTTCTAAAATAGGCTACCCGCTCCTGACCTGCGGGGTGCAGTGGGCATTATCCATGCGAGAAGAGGCGTCCCCAGGAAGGGCTCTCTCCAGGGCTGCCTTCAACTCAGCAAGCGAGATCGGCTTTTCTAGAACGCCGACGATGTCGTTCGCGTATCGGGAATATTCCTCAGGCCAGACATGTTTTGCAGTAAAGAGCAAGACCGGAATATCCTTGTATTCTTCATTCTTCTTCAACTCCTCCAGGAACTGCCACCCATCGATGGGAGACATCATCACGTCGAGGATGATGAGAGCAGGCTTCTCTTTCTTGAGCATCCGCAGGGCGTCCCAACCGTTGTGAACCAGAAGAGGTTCACGGTTGATCTTCTTGAGCAGGAGTTCCATTACCTCAAGCGTTGGCAGGTCGTCATCAACGACCATAATCGCATTTCCCACAGTTTATGCCTCCTTTGGTATTCTGATGGTGAAGGTGCTCCTTCGCCAACCTCACTTGTCACTGATATCTCCCCTCCGTGTAATCGGACATATTTTATCGCGATCGCAAGCCCCAGGCCTGAATGCACGCAATTGTGGCTCGTTTCTTGGGTACCTCCGATAAATAACGGCCCAAAGATCGATCCGATAATATCCGCAGGGATACCGATGCCATTATCGCACACCATAATATAATGATTGTTATTTGATCCCGCATACCGGATCCATACCTTCTTTGGCGGTTCATTATACTTAACCGCATTCGATATCAGGCTCTCGAGAGCCTGGTAAAGCAGATCGGGATCTCCCCAGATATGAGCATTTTCAGGGATTTCGTTCTCGATCTCGGCTTCACTCTCATACCCACCCCTCGATATGATGGAATTGATGAGGGAGCGGAGATGTATGTCCTGAATGGCAAGTTCGATATGATCCGTCATGACCAGACTCAACTTGACCATCCTCTCCACCACCGCCTGCTCCTGCCTCGCGCACTCAAGGCAGGTTCTGAGATACTTCTCAGTCTCGCCCTTTAAACCATAATACTCTGGATCATCGGCGAGTATACCGAGGTAACCGATGAGCGGTTGAAGCGGTGTGCGCAACTCGTGGGAGACATTCGAAACAAGCCCTTTCCACTGGTCCACCTCCCAGGCCATCTGCCTGCAGGCAATCCTCTGTCTTCGTATCTCGGTGGTGTCCCGCGCAGACCCTACAACACCGATAAGTGCGCCGTCAGTGCCGGTATACGGGGCGAGTGTGACGGAGAATGTATGGTGAACCCCTCCAAGCTCGATATCGAGATCGTAGCAGGCATTCTTTCGTTCGCTGATTACGCTGCGGACCCATGACATGTGCTGTGCGCTAAGATCATCGGGCAGGAGGGCATCCACACCCTTTCCGATGAGGTCGGCAGGAGAGATCCCATGTTCTGGGGCATGCAGCCAGGAGAAGTGGAGAATGCGTCCGTCTACGTCCTGCATAAAGAAGATATCGTTTGACTGCTGGATGAGTTCCATCAGGCGCTCATTTGACCGAACAAGGTCCTCACGCTCACCCTGGAGCATGCTAGGGTCCACAATCGTGCACTCATATATGTATCTGGCTCCAATTTTCGGCAGGAGAGAAAGACCAAGCGTGTATCACCGTTCTGTGCACGTAGTGGCATCTCCATGTTCCCAATGTAGCCTTCCCGCTCCATCTCGCTTGTAAACCGCGCCTTACAGGTCTCGTCGGCCCAGAACAACTCCACCGGGACGCCGATGAGTTCCAGGGGAGTATAACCGAGTATATCCGCGCACCGCCTGCTGACGCAGAGCAACCGGAGACTATCCGGGTCGCAGAGAAACTTTGCATCGCGAGAATTCTCTATGAGTTGTCTATACCGGGAGAGGGCCAGGCGAGAGTCACGGGTAAAGAGCGTTGTGGCCCCACAGAACCAGAAGAGGAAGATCGTGTGCAGCCCCGTCATCACCGGATTGATGAGATTGCCAAGAGATGCCTGGTAGAGTTGGATAAGTACAAATCCGACAGTCAAAAACGTGGTCAACAGAAGGCTCTTTTGAGGGTACCAGAGCGCTACAAGGAGAATAGGAATGCAGTAGATCAGGGGACTGATAGGGTTGCTGCTAACCTGCTCAATCGCTGTCAGTATGAGTGACACTAGAGAGAGGGACACCAGAACAATCATTTTTACAATATCTGTATCGATGAAGATGTCCTCTCTAGAATGGCTCACAGGACAGCGATTAAAAGACATGCGAAGTACAAGGTTTTATCGAACGAGGCTATATACCATTCGGAATTTGAAGCAATGGATAGAGACCATTCATAAAAATGGGGAGATACCACTCGGTCTTCTGTAATACAGAGTCCCTCGATTTTGCAAAAAAGAGAGGATTTGGCAGAAAAGACCAAAGAGGAGAGAATATGAAGATCGTCGTTTAACCCTAAAATATGCGCCCGTTTGTCTTTGTTAACATCGCCATGAGCGCGGATGGGAAGATATCAACAAAAGAGCGACGACAGGTCAAGATCTCGGGAACTGAGGATTTTTCACGCGTCGACAGGATCAAAGCGGCGAGTGATGCCATTATGGTCGGCATCGGTACCGTGCTTGCGGATAACCCCTCGCTCACCGTCAAATCCCCGGACCTCCGTGCCGAGCGAAGAGCGGGAGGAAAAGACGAGCATCCCATCCGCGTCGTGGTGGATAGTGCAGCACGGACACCGCTCGATGCGGATATCCTCCACAAGGGAACCGGTAAGCGTATCATCGCCGTCTCACGCAAGGCGCCCCGAGAGCGGGTAGAGGCCTTGAGAGAGCACGCCACCGTCGTCGTCACCGGCGAAGATTCGGTCGATCTCCAAGCCCTGCTTGAGGAACTATACCGGCAGGGCGTCCGACGCTTGATGGTCGAGGGGGGCGGGACCCTGATCTGGGGACTCTTTGAGCAGGGGCTTGTCGATGAACTCCAGACATTCATCGGCAACATCGTCATCGGCGGAAAGGACGCCCCCACGCCTGCCGACGGAGAGGGTTTTCTCCGGGAAGCAGACTTTGCGCGACTGCGCCTGATCGAGGCCGTTCAGCTCGATGACGGTCTCCTGATACGGTGGAGCGTCGAGAATAGGTAAGGAGATCTCTACCGGAGGGTCGCCTTTTTAGAAAAAAGAGGCGAGAGTGTTACGGAACCACTGCAATCTGATCTATAACCTTGTAGGAACCGCCCGTGATGAGAGAGATGGTAATCTCAACCCGGTTCTCTCCTTTTGCGTTCTGGATGATCAGTTCTTCGCCGGTGATCGGCTGCAGGCTATCGGTGACGACCTCCCCGGTCGACTTAGTCACACGCACGTCGATGCTCTTTACGAAGGTCTTCCCTGCACCGCCGCGGAACGCGATGTAGAGATCATTCGTAACCCGTGAGGGGAATCCGCCCGTAATCTGGAACTCAACCTCTTTTCCCGGCGGCATCGTCTGCGTCGGACCGGGTGTCAGCGAGACTGTTGATGTGGAGACAGGCGTTGCCGTACTCCCGGGAGTCTCAATCGGGGTAGTCTCAGTCGGGGACGGCCCGACGTCACTGCCAGCTCCCGTACAGGCAGCGCCAAACGAGAACGCGAGCAGCAGAACGATCAGAGCGGATAGCAACCTGAAGTTCATGATCCGATCATGCGCATCATGATATTTCATAGTTTCGTAAGGTCCGCGACAAATTTCCCGGAATATTGTATAAAAATGCCTGGTTTATGGAGATCCCGACCTCGAATAGTGACCAAAAAGACATCAGGAAGTTGTCCCGGATCGGGCAATAGAAAGATTTATAATTATTGGAAGGAAATTTCTATCCACATCAGGTGCAACGATGAACCTACGAAGACCGAACGCCAACGACGCGACTGGAACGAGCAACCGCTCCCGGGATGTCGTGCCCATGTCAGGCATCTGCAGCCGGTGCGTCGACGGCTGCAAGGGATCCTGTGAGATCTGGCTCTCCTCCTTCCGGGGCAGGGAGGTCCTCTATCCCGGCCCGTACGGGGAGATCACCGCTGGTGCGGACAAGAACTATCCGGTCGACTACTCGCACCTGAACATCCAGGGCTATGCCAGGGGTGCAAAAGGGCTGCCGGAGGGTATCGAGGCCGGCCCGGACACCGCACTCTTCCCGGATGTTGATACCAGGACAGAGTATGGATGGAGTATCAAGGTCCCGATGCGGGTCCCCATCTTCACCGGGGCGCTCGGGTCGACCGAGAGTGCCCGGGCAAACTGGGAGCACTTCGCTATCGGAGCCGCCATATCGGGCATCACCCTCGTTTGCGGAGAGAACGTCTGTGGTGTCGACCCCGGGCTCGAACTTGACCACACCGGAAAGATCAGCAAGTCGCCCGAGATGGACCGCCGTATCAAGACCTACCGGCAGTTCCACGACAAGTACGGCGAACTCCTGGTACAGATGAACGTGGAGGATACAAGGCTTGGGACCGCCGAGTACGTCTCGTCAAAGCACAACCTGGAGACGATCGAGTTGAAGTGGGGCCAGGGTGCAAAGTGTATCGGCGGCGAGATCAAGGTCGGCAACCTCGACCGGGCGAATCAGCTAAAAGATCGCGGCTACGTCGTCCTCCCCGATCCGGGGATCCACGAAGTGCAGGCAGCCTTCCGGAACGGGGCCATAAAGGAGTTCGAGAGGCACTCGCGTCTCGGTTTCGTCACCCGGGAGGGGTTCCTTGAGGAGGTCGACCGGCTCCGGGATATCGGGTTTAAGCGGGTTACCCTCAAGACAGGCGCCTACTCGGCCGTCGAACTCGCGATGGCCCTTCGGTACGGAGCCGAGGCGAAGATTGACCTCCTCACCATCGACGGCGCACCCGGCGGCACCGGGATGAGCCCCTGGCCGATGATGAACGAGTGGGGGATACCGACCTTCTACATCGAGTCCCTCGCCTACCAGTTCGCCGAACGGCTTCGGGAACGGGGCATCCGGGTTCCGGACATCGCCATCGCCGGCGGGTTTTCGGATGAGGCAAACGTCTTTAAGGCGCTCGCCATGGGGAGCCCCTACACCAAGGCCGTCTGTATGGGCCGTGCCCTCATGATCCCCGGCATGGTCGGGAAGAATATTGCGAAGTGGCTCGAAGCCGGCGAGCTCCCAAAGACCGTCTCGAAGTACGGCCGCACAAAAGAGGAGATCTTCGTCTGCTACGAGCAGCTCAAGGAGAGGTACCCCGACCGTATCGACGAGATCCCGCTCGGAGCGGTGGGGGTCTACACCTACACCCAGAAGTTCAGGACCGGACTGCAGCAGATCATGGCCGGGACGCGGAACTTCAGCCTCAAGACAATCTCCCGGAACGATCTGATGGCCCTGACCGAAGAGGCGGAAGCAGTCTCCGGCATCCCATACGTAATGCGGGCCTACCGCGACGCCGCCGAGGCAATCCTCGACTCATAAGTTACACATCAGCACCAGCAGCACCGATAAACGTCCATACCACGCAATGGGCGCAGACCACCTCCAGAGCGCTTGATTGATCGGGAATCAAGAACTCTGGAGGGGAGGATCCATCCAATCACCAATTTTTAAATTTATTTATTTATCGCGATAATATTTAATGTAAAGAGCGCGTCAGGTCTCCCTGATATACCATGCATACGGACACAAATCCAACCCTCCTCATCACCGGTGGGGCTGGATTCATCGGCTCACATCTCACGACGGAACTGCTACAGCACGGCTATCATGTCCGGATCCTTGACAACCTGACGCCGCAGGTGCACGGTCCAGACAGGCAGCCTCCCGGCCATCTTGATGGGCGGGCCGAAGTCCTCGTCGGGGATATACGTGACCCACAGCATCTGCAGGAGGCCCTGGAGGGGGTGGATGCCGTCATCCATCTTGCGGCGGTCGTTGGAGAACGGCCGAGCATGTGCCGGATTGAGAAGTATACGAGCGTCAACACCATCGGGACAGCCGTCCTCCTCGAGGCCTTGCTCGACCATCCCATCGAGCGGCTCATCGTCGCCTCAAGCTCTGCCGTCTACGGAGAAGGCCTGTACTGTTCGTACAACGGCACCGTCTACCCGAAGATCAGGCGCTCGCCCAAGGATATTGCAAAGGGAAACTGGGAACCCCGGAGCCCTGACGGCGAAGTGATCTATCCCCTTCCCACACCGGAGACGAAAGAAGCATCACCACTCTCGATCTATGCCGTCTCCAAGTACAACCAGGAGGAGATGTGCAGGATGATCGGCGAGGCATACGGCATTCCGACGACCATCCTCAGACTCTTTCCCGTCTATGGACCGCATCAGGGTTATGCCAGCCCGTACTCCGGCATGCTGACCGAATATGCATCCCGTCTCCTCCAGGGGCTTCCTGTGCGCCTCTTTGAGGATGGATACCAGCAGCGCGACTTTGTGAGCGTTTACGACGCGGCACGCGCCTTCCGCCTGGCCCTGGAGTCGCCAGGAGCTGCCTATGAGACGTTCAACATAGGGAGCGGCCGCCCTCATACGTTCCGGACCGTCGTCGACCTCCTTGCAACGATAACCGGACGAGAGTACCTTGCGCCCGAGATCATGGGGACCGCCCGGGTCGGTGACGTCCGCCACTGCTTTGCAGATATCAGCCGTGCCCGGGAGGCCCTCGGCTACGAGCCGAAGGTCTCCCTTGAGGAGGGGCTGCTCGATCTCGTCGCCTGGGTTCGAGGAGAGATTGCAGGCCTGCAAAGGCCCAAGCTGCACCTCAAGACTCCGGCGTCATCGCGCCTCCACGTTTGAAGGCTGCCCGGGGCCCAACCATTATTTTCCCGGCAGTTGTACTTTCTCTAAATCATGCATCTCAGTCTTAGGACCTGGGAAGTACGGCTCGGGATCATCCTGGTTGCTTCTTCGGTCGTGATATACGTCGTAAAAGACCTCCTGCTCGGAGATCCCCAGAATACCTACCAGTATATCTTCAACGCCCTCGGTTTTCTACCGATCAATGTCCTTCTTGTGACGCTCATCTTAAACCAGCTTTTAAGCATTCGGGCCAAACGCGAACGGTTGGAGAAGATGAATATGGTCATCGGGGCATTCTTTTCGGAGGTCGGCTCCGGACTCCTCACCTCCCTCTCGGAACACGACCGAGATCTAGAGGAGATAAGGCAGGAACTCATCGTAACGGAGGCCTGGACGCCGGAGAGGTTCTCGCGCGTGCGCGACCGTCTTCGCAGCCATCGTTGCAACCTTTCCGTCGGGGCCGCGAATCTTGAAGAACTCTGCCGTTACCTTACAGAGCGGCGTGGATTCCTTCTGCGGCTGCTTGAGAACCCTGTCCTCCTGGAGCACGAGTCATTCACCAACCTCCTCCGGGCTGTATTCCACCTGACCGAGGAACTCGAACGCCGGGGCGACTTTTCCGCTCTCCCACAGACCGATATTGCCCACCTCACCGTGGACATCAAGCGGGCATACAGCCTGCTCATAGGAGAATGGCTCAATTACATGGAATACCTCCAGAAGAACTATCCCTACCTCTTCTCGCTTGCCGTGCGTTCAAACCCCTTCGATAAGACAGCGTCGCCGATTGTGCGGTAAGGGTACCATGATGGACGTGAGGGGCGAAGGTTGCCGCCCATTCCTTTTTGCGTCCTTTGCTGCCCCGCAGCCCTCATGCCCCTCTTCCCCGGAGGCACAATCTATATACCCGCAACCGCGGTACGCCACACTCGAATACCATGAGCGAATACTCGGTACTGATCGGCGGCAAGGCCGGCGAAGGAATCAACACGGCAGGCCTCTCCATTGCCCGCCTCTTCTCACGGCTCGGATACCGCACCTACATGTATTTCGATTACCCATCGCTCATCCGCGGCGGGCATAACTTCGCGATCATCCGCGCTTCGGATAAGGCAATCGGAGCACACCGTACCCGGGTCGATATCCTTCTCGCCTTCGACCAGAACGGCATTGAGACCCACCGGGAACGGATCCACGAAGGCACGACAGTCATCTACGACGCCTCTCAGGTGGCAAAAGGGATAGGCCAGGGCCTCCCGCTCGATAGAATAATCGAAGAGGAGAAAGCGCCCCCGATCACCAAGAACTCCGCGATGCTCGGTGCCCTCGCGCGGACGGCGGGCATCGGCCGAGAGGTCCTTGAGGATGTCCTCCGCGCCGCCGTCCCGGAAAAGCACCTGGAGGCAAACCTCCGGGTCGCCGGCCGGGGCTACGATGCCGTGGAAACCGTCTTCTCCGTCGAACCGCTCGGTGCTCCGACGCTTCCCGTCCTGACCGGAAACGAGGTCACGGGGCTTGGGCTCGTCCACGGCGGGCTAGATACCTATATCGCCTACCCGATGACCCCGACGTCAAACCTCCTCCACTTCCTTGCGGAACGGGCGGAGGACCTCTCTATCAAGGTCCTCCACCCGGAAAACGAGATCAGCGTCGTCATGATGGCCCTTGGCCTTGCCTACGCCGGAAAGAAGGCTGCGGTCGGTACATCTGGCGGCGGGTTCTGCCTGATGACCGAGGGGCTCTCCCTTGCCGGGATGGCGGAACTCCCGGTGACGATCGTGATGGGGCAACGCCCCGGCCCGAGCACAGGCCTCCCCACCTACACTGCCCAGACCGAACTCCACTTTATCCTGAACGCAGGCCAGGGAGAGTTCCCCCGACTCGTCGTCGCTCCGGGCGACCTCGATGAAGCCTACGTCTGGTCGGCGACCGCTCTGATGCTCTCATGGAAGTATCAGGTGCCTTCTATTATCTTGACCGACAAGACGCTCGCGGAAGGCGCCTTCTCCTTCGATATCGATGCCGTCGTCCCGCACCCGGACCAGGAACCACTGCTCTGGGATGGAAATGGAGAGTACAGCCGCTATGCACTGACCGAGGAGGGGGTATCGCCGCTTGCCTTCCCGGGGCGGGAGGGCGCGGTCGTGAAGGTGAACAGTTACGCCCACGACGAGGCCGGGTTCACCACGGAAGCGCCTGATCAGACACGGAGACTGAGGGAGAAGATGCTCAAGAAGGGTGCAAGTCTCTCGGCGGAACTGGGCGCCTACCCGGTCGTGAGGACATACGGCGCACGCGACGCCGGGAAAACGATCATCTGCTGGGGATCGGAGAAGTGGGCGTGCATCGAGGCTGCCGAGGCCTTCGAGGCTCGGGTCGTCCAGCCGCTGGTGCTCGCCCCGTTCCCCGTCCGCGCCTGGAAGGAGGCGATGATCGGGGCGGGGAAGGTCGTCTGCGTCGAGAATAACGCCACCGGCCAGCTCGCACGATTACTCAGGCAGCATGGGTTCGACCCGGGGAGATCGATCCTGAAGTACGACGGGCGGCCGTTTGCGGTTGATGAACTCGAGGCGCGCCTTGCGGAGGTCTTTGTATGAAACCAAAACAGCCTGCGGGAAAGACGGCAGGGGAACTCATCACCCCGGTCCAGAACACCTGGTGCCCCGGGTGCGGCAACTTCTCGATCCAGCATATGATGAAGTCGGCAATCGCCGAGCTCTCGGAGGAGGAAGGGATACCTCTCGAGAACTTCGTCCTCCTCGGCGGGATCGGATGTCACGGTAAACTGGTCGACTACTTGGGCGTCAACAGTTTCTACGGCATCCACGGCCGCTCGATCCCGGCGGCCACCGGGATACGGATGGCAAATCCGGACTTAAAGGTCATCTGTCACGTCGGGGACGGGGATATCTACGCCGAGGGGCTCGACCACCTCATCTTCGCAGCCAAACGAAACAGCGACATCACGGTCATCGTCCACAACAACCGGGTCTACGGGCTGACGACAGGGCAGTACACACCGACATCGCCCACCGGGTTTAAAGGGCGCTCCACCCCCGGCGGGATCACGGAGCATCCCATAAACCCGCTAGAGGTGATGCTCGCCGCCGGGGCGACCCACATCGCGCGTGGCTA
Organism: Methanoculleus sp. DTU007; assembly: GCF_001512385.1. NCBI lineage: Archaea > Methanobacteriati > Methanobacteriota > Methanomicrobia > Methanomicrobiales > Methanomicrobiaceae > Methanoculleus > Methanoculleus sp. DTU007. The sequence goes on from NZ_LFRO01000102.1 coordinate 40,381, forward strand.
CACAAAGAAGGTCCAGCACCTAAAAGGCCTCTTCAAAGAAGCGATCATGCACAGGGGGTTCTCGTTCGTCGACGTTCTCCAGATCTGCGCGACCTACTTCAATCTGACCGATTACTACAACAAGCACACCTACGAACTGCGGGAGGGGGATGTCGATACGGGGCGGTTCGAGAGCGCTCTTGCAAAGATACGTGAGTGGAACTACGACCGGGAAGCGCCTATCGCACTCGGGACGTTTTATTCGGCGAAAAAACCCATCTACGAGGAGCATTTTCAGGCGCTCACTGCCGGGAGGCCCGATAAGAGAGAACTCATCCGAAGGCTGCTCGAGGAATGGCGTTGAAAACTCAGTATTTCGCTAAAATAACAGAAGCAACTTTGCATCAGAAGGGTCTTGCGGAAAGCACCGCACGGTTCAGGGCCGGCCGCGTGCCCCAGGATGAGGAGGACGGTCCTTCCCCACCCCATTCCATCACGCACCCCGATCGTTCACCAGATCCCCGAGGGCCTTCTGGATATCTATCCAGATGACGAGGTCTTTCTCGCCCTTCTTCTCCCGGTCAAGCCCGTCGCTGCCCTGAAGTTTGATGATCCCCTTCATGTAGGCCTGGCTTGAGATGGCTGCGTCCAGCCGTTCGACGTCCGTCTCCGCGACCTGGATGACGCTAAGGACGTCGTCGACGACGATCCCGACCTTCGACCCGCCGGAGGCCTCGGGAGCCAGAACGATGATCTTCTGATTCTCGGTCCTCTCCTGTTCGGAGAGGCACAGCAGCTGACTGAGGTTGATGATGTTGGTGATCTCGCCCCGGAGGTTCATGATCCCTTCGAGGTAGGGCGGTGCTCTCGGCACCGGCGTGATCGGCATCATCTCGACGATCTCCTGCGCGAGGTGGATGTCGAGGGCATACAGTGATCCCCCGACTTGGAACTCAACAACACCTATGGTCGCCATTCTCCACACCCCGCTCTAGAAGGAGAACCGCTGCATGGTTGCCTTGAGATTGCCTGCCATGTCGTTGAGTTCGTGCGCGGCGCTCCCGATCTCCTCGGTCGAAGCGCTCGTCTCTTCAGAGAGAGACGCCAGGTTCTCCACCTGCGCCTGGGTCTCTTTGATCAGGCGGGTTCCTTCGTCCATCGCCTCGACAACGCGGTTCCCGACGTTCGCCTGGTTCTCGATAGCCCGGGCGATCTCACCCACATCGCCGCTGACCGTCTCCGCCCCGGAGACGATCTTCTTCAGTTCGGCGATCGTGCGGTTGACGCTCTCGACGCCTTCCTCGATCTCCGCGTAGACCTGCTCCATGTTCGTTGCGGTCCTATTGCTGTTCGCAACGATCGAGGCGATAAGGTCTTCGATGTTGTGGCTCGCCTTCTTGGACTCTCCGGCAAGGTTGCGGATCTCGCCTGCGACGACCGCGAACCCGCGGCCGTGCTCCCCGGCCCGGGCGGCCTCGATCGCGGCGTTGAGCGCGAGGAGGTTGGTCTGGTTGGCGATGTCGTTGATGAGTTTCACGATCTTGCCGATCTCGGCCATCTGTCCGTTGAGCCTGACGATCTCTTCCATGCTCTGCCGGGAGATCTCCTCAACGGCAGCCATCTTCTGTTTGGTGGCCTCTCCAAGTTCCAGACCCCTTTTCCGATCCGGGCCGTTTCATTGCTCACAGAGAGCACTTCCTGCACAGTGCTCGCAATCTCCTCGTTGGAGGCGGAGAGATCCGCCATCTGGTTCCCGATGCCCTCGATCTCTTTGAGCACCTGCCTTGAGAAGTCTGCACACTTCTGGCTCGTCACCGCCACCTGTTCGGCCGCCTTTGCAATCTCGTCGGAACTCTTGCTCGTCTCCTGCGTGCTGCTCTCGAGCTGGGCGATAGCCTCTTTTACCATCTTGAAGGGAACGACGATGGTATCCAGGGTCTCGTTGATCCCCTCCACGATCTTGCGATACTCCCCTTCGTGCTGTGTTGCATCGGCACGCACGCCGAGCTGCCCATTCTGGACCGCACGAGTCAGCATCTCAGTCTCGGTAACCAGGGTATGGAGGGCCTCCAAAGTGCGCAGACCGGCCGGGGCAAGCCGATCCTGCTCAGAACGGCGGCCGATTTTCGCAAGCGCTTCGCGGTCGGAGAGGTCACCATGACTGATCCGTTCAAAGACATCGGCGACGCGGTTGACCTGGTCTATGACCCGATTGATGGCCGTCGCGACCTCCGCATAGGTTCCCTGATACTGGCCGGTCATCCGCACTGTGTAGTCATTGACGGCCATCCGCTGGAGGACACCATTCGCCTCGGTAAGCGGCGTGACGACCGCGTCCAGCGTGGCGTTGAGACCCTCGATGATTGTGCGGAACTCACCCTCGTGCCGCGTGGCGTCGGCCCGGACCTGCAGGCGCCCGTCCTGCGCTGCCTGCTCCAGCAGTTCGGCATCCTCGATCATTGCACCCAGTCTGTCGCGGACACTCGTGAGGCTCTCCATGATCTTGACGAAACTCCGCCGAACGTCCTCGGTGTACCGGTCCGCAGGGGCGATATTGGTGTCAAAGTCCAGGTTCCCCGCCGCAAGCCGGCTCAGGTTGCCGGCAAGCCGCTGGACCTCGCCCTCCATGTACCTGGAGGCTTTGACCATAACCGAGATATCCTGCACGATCTCGACGTGGCCGACGTTCTCGCCCCGGGCATTCTTGATGTAGGAGACGTCGACCTGGAAGTTGCCGCCGTTCTGCTCGAAGAGCGTCTGGTGCTGCCCGCGCCGGAGGCAGGCGATGCCGCAGTTAGGGGTCTTGCAGATGTTTGCCTGCCACTCGCTGCACTGCCGGCCCATGAGCTCCGCCCTCGTCCGCCCGAGGAAGGTTTCCGTGGCCCTGTTGACGAACGTCCAGTTCATCTCAAGATCGGTGACCGAGATGGGGAATGGGACCGCGTCAAGGATCGACTCATACCAGGCGGCAGTATCCGCAGCCGCATTCTTCTCCGCGGTGACGTCCACAAATTGCATGTGCACTCTCTTGACGTTGCCGGCGGCGTCAAGCAGAGGAATGCTCCAGGTCTTGAGGAACAGGATGCCCTTCGGGCACCGGATCTTCAACTCGCTGGAGATGGGGCGTTTCTCGCGCACGGCGTCGGCGACGCTCTTGCCATTCAGGTCGAGGATGTCAATGTCCTTGATGTTCAGGTGCAGGGCCTCTTCGCGGCTCCATCCGAAAAGTTCGAGCGCCTCATCGTTGAGATCGAGGACGTTGAGGCCGACGTCGGTGAGGACCATGGGAAGGGGGTTCTTCAGGAGGACCGTCCGGGCATCGGC